>JAGODO010000102.1 GCA_017998165.1 Flavobacteriales bacterium
GGCTTCAACCATCCGATCCCTCGGGCCGCCATGCACCAGCCTGGCCAGCACTATCGCATCGTGACTTCCCAAGGCGATATCATTCTGGCCATTGAACCAGACGCCGCTCCCGGTAGCTGCACCACCTTCGATTCACTAGTGACCGCCGGCTACTACAACGGCAAGTACTTCCACCGTGTAGTGCCGGATTTTGTTGCCCAAGGTGGCTGCCCGCGTGGCGATGGCTACGGCGGCATGCCTTGGACTCTGCGCACCGAGATCGGGCTCGAGGGATTCAGCACAGGAGCCGTGGGTCTGGCTTCCGCAGGGAAGGACACCGAGAGTTGCCAGTTCTTCATCATGCTGGCGGACGCGCCTCACTTGGATGGCCGTTACACGCGCTTCGCGCATGTGGTGAGCGGAATGGATGTCGCGTGGAAACTGCGGGTTGGGGATGTGATGAAGAGCGTAACGCGCATCCCGTAGTTCCGCGATTCCGGGTGAACCCCGGGTCAAACGCCCGGGGCGGAATGACATCGACTTGAGTGAGGAAACCGGCGCGTCTTCGCCCCGGTTTCCTCACTTGACAACTGTCGCCCCGGACCTGATCCGGGGTCGCGGGACTCAGCGATGCGTTCGCGCTCCGCTCTTCAATGACCGGCTCGTCGCAACCCCTCGCGCACGAACGGCGTGACCAACCTCGCCACCTCGGCCGCGCCCGAATTGGAGAAGTGGATGCCATCGAGATAGTACGCCGGGTCCTGCCGTAACGCGGAGGCCAGGTCGAACAGTGGCAGCCCTCGTGCCTGCGCGAGGGCCTTGGTAGCGGTGTTGTACCGCTCCATGATCCGCCGCGTATCGCTGGAGTCTTCCGCGAGGATCGGCTGGGTCATGAGTAACAAGCGCACCTTCCGCGATGCGCACAGGTCCGCGATGTGAGCGAGACGTTCGGCGTATCCCGCCACATAGACTTCATGTTCGGTGAGCGGAACACGGCCCCCGCGCATGCGGGCGGTGTCCGGAGAAGTCGGTTGTCCCGCGAACGTTGACCAGTCGATCGTCCGTGGCTCACGGGCTTGTATGAGCCGAACTGTCGAACCGATCAGCCGACTGTTCTCCATAAACCACTGCGGCAGGGACAAGTGCTCCGGGACCAACAGCCCGGCCTCCTGTTTCATACTGATGCGCCCGCGATCGGCAGCCCCCGGCATGAATAGGACGATGTCTGGCCGCAGGTCCAGTAGATGATCCTCCAGGAAGATCGCGTTGCCCCGTGTGCTCGTGCCGTTCACGCCCGCATTGCCCACCCACACGTCAAAGCCCTCCACGATCAGTTCGCAGTCCAAAAGATGCGGCCATGCGGCTGCATCGTCGATGTAGGCACATTCGGTGGTGCTGTTGCCCAGCGTGATGATGCGGGTATGAAGTTCGTCGGGAAGAACCTTCCCGCGCAATCCGAGGCGGTTGATGCAGTAGCGCACCGAGCTGTCCATGCCCGGCGGTGCGTGCTGGATGCGCAACTCACGGCAGCCACACGCTCTGCGGATCCTGCCCGACCGCACATACGCGGGTTCGGCACCGATCAAGCGCGCGATCAATTCGCCCGCGATGACGAGCACCACAAGGACTGTGGCGAGTCGAACCAGCCGCGACCGGAACGCGTTCTTCACGCCGTCGAAGTTGGCGATCAGTTTCTGACGGGAAAGAGATCCTTCAACTTCCGCCCAAGCTCCTTGCTGAACACCTCGGCCCCGGCGTAGTTCACGTGGGTCGTGTTCTGGAAGTGGTCGTCCGGCAGGTCCATGCGGCCATAGTCCAGCACGGTGACGTTCGGTAGCGCATCGAGTTTCGCGAGGTACGCCGTGGCTCCCTCCATGTTCTGGAAGCCCTCATAGTACGACGGGTGATAGGGCGCGATGACCAGCACGATGGGTCGCGAGGTGCTCGTGAGCAGTTTCTCCCAGGCGGCCTGCTTGGCGAGGTCATCCTTCCAGGTGAACACCGACCTGCGTCGCACCTCCACCATGCGCGCGAGTTGCTCCGGCTTCGGCGTGAAGGTGACGAAGAAGCCGCCGTTGGAGATCCGGCTGCTCCCGCTGCGCTCACCGATGTACGACTTCACATAATCGTCGTACACATTGAAGAACCGCACGGCCGGGTAATGATGGAACCAGCGTTCTTCCTTGCCGATGTAGCCCGCGATGGCCGGCCGATCGATGCTCGGGATGAAGTGCGCGATGTTGCCCTTGTCATTCCGGAAGATCTCGTAGTCCCAATCGATGATGATCGGCGTCGACTTGACCTTCTGCAGCTCCTCCGCGAGGAAGATGCTGGTGAGGTCGATCATCGTCTTCTCGATGCCGTAGTTGAAACAGCGCGGATCGATGGACCCGGAGACAAAGCTGCCGGCCGCCCGCGATGAGCCGAAGATGGGGATCTCCTCCTTGTGCGTCTCGTGGAACACACGCCAGGTCTTGTAGCTGCCTGCCGTGGTGTTCTTAAGGATCACCTGCGAGAAGAACAGCCTGTCCACCACCAGGCACAGCACGACGATGATCGCCGGCAGCGGTAAAAGCACACGTAGCAGCGCGCGCTTAAAACTGGAAGTAGTAGAACTGGTCTCCATATTTCCCGAGTACGATGACGAGCATGGCCACCGCCACCATGAACGTGCGCGGATGCTTGTAGTTGAGGTCGTGCGGCAACCGATAGGTAAGGATCAGCAGGCCGGTGACGAACAGGCACATGATGGCCGGGTAGATGGCCCCTTTAAGCGCGAGCGCCTGCAAGCCCAAGGGCCCGACGAAGCCCAGCATACGGGCGTAGACCATGCCGGCATGATGCATGGAAACGGATCTGAACATCACCAGACCCATGGACCAGATGAAGAGGGTGAGCACCACGTTGAGCACATGGTTCACCCGTGGCACCTTGTACAGGCCGAGCGCATGGGCCACCGCGTTCACGGGCTTTTTCACCAGGTCGGACCAGATCATCACCACAGCCTGGAAAGTCCCGAACAGGATGTAGTGCCAGGCCGCGCCGTGCCAGAGGCCGCTGAGGGTGAACGTGAACAGCAGGTTATAGTACCAGCGCCAACGGCCCACGCGGCTGCCGCCCATCGGGTAGTACACGTAGTCGCGCAGCCAGGACGAGAGCGAGATGTGCCAGCGACGCCAGAACTCACCCGTGGAGGCGCTCAGGTTCGGCCGGTCGAAGTTCATCATGAGCTTCACGCCCATCACGCGCGCCGAGCCGATGGCGATGTCCGAGTAGCCGCTGAAGTCGCAATAGATCTGCACCGCGAAAAGGAACGCGGCGAAGAGCACGGCATAACTGCTCGCCCCGCTCGGGTTGTCATAGACCACGGTCACATAATCCGCTATCCGATCGGCCACGACCACCTTCTTCAGGAATCCCAAGGCCATCTGAGTGAGGCCATGCACGAGGTTGTCGTAGCTGAAGTCGTGCTTCTGATGCAGCTGGGGCAGCAGCGCGCCGGGTCGCTCGATCGGGCCGGCCACCAGTTGCGGGAAGTACATCACGTACAGCGAGAAGTAGCCCAGGTTGCGCTCGGCCTTCTGGTTGCCGCGGAACACTTCCACCGTGTAGCTCAACGATTGGAAGGTGTGGAAGGAGAGGCCGATGGGCAGCGCGATGCCCAGGTCAGGGATCGTGTAGGGAACGCCCGTCGACTGGATGAGCTCGCCGATGTTCGCGTTGAGGAAGTTCCAATACTTGAAGAAGGCCAGCACGCCCACGTTGGCGATGATGCTCGCGATCAGCCATCGTTTTCGTTTCGTGCCCTGGCTGTTCTCGATGAGGATACCCGCGCAATAGTCCACGCCGATGGTGAAGGCGAGGATCAGGATGTACACCGGCACGAAGGCCATGTAGAACCAGCAGCTCGCCGCCAGCAGCATCAACCACCGCCACTTGTGCGGCAGCAGGTAGTACAAGACGACCACCAGCGGAAAGAAGACGAGGTATGCGCTGGAGTTGAAGACCATGGACTACGCGGACGGGGCGTCCAGAAGGATCGCGAAAATGCGCATTCGACCAGAACCGCAGACTGAAGGACAAGTCAGCCCAAAGGGAACCGCGGATTTCGCCGATCACGCAGATGAGCTACGGTTTGGCAGCCGCACCCTCTGCGTGATCGGCGAAATCTGCGGTTGCATCACTCCGCCCGCTCCGGCCGCATCTGCGGGAAGAGCAGCACCTCCTGGATCGCCGGGTTGTTCGTCATCAGCATCACCAGTCGGTCCACGCCGATGCCCACGCCGGAGGTCGGTGGCATGCCATACTCCAGCGCGCGCAGGAAATCCTGGTCGATGAACATCGCTTCGTCATCGCCGCGCGCTTGCAGTTTCAATTGCTCCTCGAAGCGCTCGCGCTGATCGATCGGGTCGTTCAGCTCGCTATAAGCATTGGCCAGCTCGAAGCCGTTCACGAACAGCTCGAAGCGCTCGGTCAAGCGCGGATCATCGCGGTGCTTCTTGCAGAGCGGGCTCATCTCCAGCGGGAAGTCGCACACGAACGTCGGCTGGATGAGCTCCGGCTGCACGAGCGCGCTGAACAGCTCATCGATGAGCTTGCCCTTGCCCATGCTCGGCTCCACATGGATCCCGTTGGCGGCACAGAGCGAACGCAACGCCGACTCATCCATCTCCAGCACATCCTTGCCGGTCTTCTCCTGGATGGAGCCGCACATGGTGATGCGCTTGAACGGCGCCGTGAACTGGATCGTGTTCTCCTTGAAGTTGGTGCTCGATGAGCCGTTGGCAGCGATGCACACCTGCTCCAGCATGCGCTCCATGAAGCCCATCATCCAGCGGTAGTCGCGCCAGGCCACGTAGAGTTCCATGATGGTGAACTCCGGATTGTGCGTGCGGTCCATGCCCTCGTTCCGGAAGTTGCGGCTGAACTCGAACACACCCTCGAAGCCACCGACGATCAGCCGCTTCAGGTAGAGCTCGTTCGCGATGCGCAGGTACAGCGGCATGTCCAGCGCGTTGTGGTGCGTGACGAAGGGCCGCGCCGCCGCACCACCGGGAATGGGCTGCAGCACCGGCGTATCCACCTCGTGGTAGCCCGCGCTCGTCATGCACTCCCGCATGGCCGTGATGATCCGCGAGCGCTTCAGGAAGGTCTCCTTCACGATGGGATTCACGTTCAGGTCGACATAGCGTTGGCGGTAGCGCTGCTCAGGATCCGTGAACGCATCGTGTACGTTACCCTGCTCATCGGTCTTCACCACCGGCAGCGGCTTCAGCGCTTTGCCCAGCACGTGCAGCTTCTTCACATGTACGGTGGTCTCGCCCGTGCGCGTCTTGAAGACATGGCCTTCCACGCCAATGAAGTCCCCCAGGTGGATCAGGTGCTTCCACACGTCATCGTACATCGACTTGTCATCGCCGGGAGCGATCTCGTCCCGGGCGATGTAGATCTGCATGTCGCCGGTGTGGTCGCGCAGCACGGCGAAGCTGGCCTTGCCCATCAGGCGGAAGCTCATGAGGCGGCCGGCGAGGACCACGTCGAACGGCTGCTCGTTGAATTGCGTGCGGATGGCCGCGGCGGTATGCGTGTTCGGGAACTCGGCCGCAGGGAACGGATCGATACCGCGCGCACGGAGCTTGGTCAGCGCCTCGCGGCGTACCAGCTCTTGCTCGCTCAATTGCTCGGACATGGTCTATCTGAAAGAGGCGCGAAGATATCCTGAGGCGTTCAGCCCGGTCCATGACCGGGCTTGAGCGGCCCCTTGCACATTCTTTCATTCGTCCCGACCGCGAAGATCACCACTTCACGACGCGCAGGCTCCGCTGTGCCATGCCATCGTGCAATCGAAGAAAGTAGAGACCGGGTGCAAGCGACTTTCCGAGTTCCACCGGCAAGTTGTGCCTGCCGCTTTCGAGATGTACATCACGGATGGCCGGACACAATGACCGCCCATGGCCATCCAACAATTCGGCGGACAGGCGCACCGGTACTTCACAGGTCAGGGTAAGTGTGAGACGGTCACCTGCAGGCATGGGGAACAAGGATGCCGAATTGAAGACCGCCGGCACTTCTTCGACGCCGACCATGGGCCCCATGAAATACCGCACCGTCGTGAACGTGGTCGGTTCCCCTCCAGCATGCGAGCCTGTTGCCAGGAATCGATGGTCGGGCTGGAGACACAGGGCCGTGATCTTCGAAATCCCCTCTCCCAGATCGGTGTGCACGACACCATCACTGCCGAATGTCCCGTCAAGACCTCCGTCGCTGTTCAGCCGCAGGAGGGTATAGGAGGAGTTGACATAGAGGGCCTTCCCGCCGATCAGGATCCTGCCATCGGGCTGAAGGGCCATCGCGCCCACCTGGCCATTGGACGTGCCGACACTCACGAGCACAGTGCCCTCACTACCGCCGAAACCCGGATCAGGTAGGCCATCAGCATTCAGACGGACTGCACAGAAGTCACCACCGGAATAGCCGGCCGAAATGATCTTCCCATCCGGCTGTAGTGCTATGGCGACAGGGGTTCCTGCAGCACCGGGCGGATCCACGATCAACATACCATCGCTTCCATCCCCGAAATCCGGGTCCAATCCGCCATCCACATCATACCGGGCGTAGGCATATGCCCCGCTGGAATGACCGCAGGTCACGATGCGGCCGTTCGGCTCCACCGCCACGCCCATCGCCCCATCCCACAGGCCGATGTCGGTGGAGACCATGCCATTCACCCCGAAGCTCGCATCGAGTGTTCCGTTCGAACTGTAGCGCGCAACGCAGGACAGATGGTCCAATTCTCCCGCGCCGATGATCTTCCCGTCCGGCTGAAATGCGAGCGCGGAGAGGAAACTCAAGGCCCCGAAATCGCTGATCGTCATGCCGGCGGTCCCGAACCCCGGGTCCAGCGCACCGTTCGCGAGAAATCTGGCGGCCATGAAATTCAATCCGTCCGTACCACCGGCGATGATCTTGCCATCGGACTGTATCAGCAGGGCGCTGATGGTCTGGGAAGCACCCCCGATGTCCAAGCTCACGACCCCGTCCACGCCAAAGGTGCTGTCCAAAGAACCGTCAGGCTGGTAGCGCACCATGGCGATAACCGCGCTGTCTGAGACCTCGGCCTGTCCGCCAACCACGATGCGCCCATCCATCTGAACGGCCATGGCATAAGCCTCTGCCGACGTGCCGATCAGCGTGCTCACGATCCCTCCATCACCGAACGATGGATCAAGTCCTCCTGGGTCTTGTCCAAGCGCGCTCATCGCCGGAAACAGAATGAAGATGGTCGATGTGATGCGAGAGAACACCATGGCTCATTGGCAAAGACCGTGAGTGATCCTTGGAACAAATGTATGTGACCGACAATGCCAACATGGCGACTAGGTCCAGGGCCTGATCACCAGTCAACATGGGTGAGCGCCCACCGGATCGTGATCAATGATGTCACGATGCCGATGAAGAAGATCCACTTGCCGTGGCTGCGGTCATCGCCGTTGTATACATAGACCCGGCGACCATCAGGCAGGGCCTTTTTCGCGGTATTCAGATGGTAGCCGATGAAGACAGCGAGGTACGGGAACAACACGACGCAGACGTAGCCGATGAGCACGCGCATCGTTTGCGGACGGGCGGGCTCGGCGAGTTCTTCTATGCGCGCGGTGGTGAGCATTTCGGCGTTCGGAACGTGTTGACCGCGTTCGGTCAGCAGCCTGCGGGCAAGCTTGCGGTCCAGCGCGTTCCATTCATCGGGTTTGTGCGCGATCTCCTGCAATTCGTCGTCGCTGAAGCTGAAGAGGTAGTGGTCGTCGGGAACTTCGGCCAATTCCTTCTCGGCGGCTTCTTCCAGAGCGGCTTCGGCCGACAGCAGTTCCGCGGACGGCAGCTTCACCACGAAGTAGTCGGGTACCGCGCCCAGGATGGCGCCGCTGAGGAACTTGCGGTTGTCCTCGAGCACGGGTGCGAAGCCGAGCGCTTCCAATTCGACGATGAACGCCTGTGCTTCTTCCGGCGTGCGAAAGGTCCGGATGGGTGTTGGCTCTTCCATGGCGGTTCTCCCGCAAGGGTAGTCACGCCGTAGCTTTCCGCAGCCGCTACGGGAACCATGGTCGCGGCCCATCTCCTGGGATCCTGATGGACCGACACCGCCAAAGCCCATGACCGCAGCGACGGAACGCGAACAGGATCTGCGGCTCGCCGAGGAGCGTACCGAGCTGGCCGTGGAGCGCACGCGCGAAGCGGCCGAGCGCACCCTGATGGCCTGGATCCGCACCTCTCTGGCGATGATCGGCTTCGGCTTCGGCACGTTCAAGCTGTTCGAGCTGCTGGTCCACCAGGCCCACGGCCATGAGGGCATGGTACAATGGCTCACCGCCGGCCTCGTGGGCTGGGGCAGCTTGCTGCTTTTGGGGGCGATCATCCAGTACGACCACACGATGAAACGGCTTCGGAAGCGCTTCACCGCGCGGGCCGCGTTCCCTTTGGTGCTGGTGGGCGCGGCGGGCGTGGCGCTGGTCACCTGGTGGCGCTGACGCATCTCCTCATTGTCATGCTTTGATCATCGTCGCCGCCAGGTGACCAGCGTCAGGCCCGGACCATCGCGGCGCCCGGACTTTCGGGCCATGGATGTCGACCTGGTGAGGAAGTACAACGTGCCCGGACCGCGGTACACGAGCTATCCGACCGTTCCCTTCTGGTCGCGGAACCCGACACCCGGACAATGGAGGTCGAACGTCCGGAGCGCCTTCGACCGCAGCAACCGCACGGAAGGGATCAGCCTCTACATCCACTTGCCTTATTGCGAAAGCCTCTGCACCTACTGCGGCTGCAACACACGCATCACCGTGAACCACGCGGTGGAGAAGCCCTACATCGACAGCGTGCTGGCCGAGTGGAAACTCTACCGTGCGCTCTTCACTGAGGTACCGCGCATCCGTGAGCTGCATCTCGGCGGCGGCACACCCACCTTCTTCTCACCCGCCAACCTGAAGCGCTTGGTGGACGGCCTCTTGGATGGCAGCACGGTGATGCGCGATGCCGAGATGAGCTTCGAGGGGCACCCGAACAACACCACGGCGGAGCATCTGCGTGTGCTTTACGACCTCGGATTCCGGCGGGTGAGCTACGGCATCCAGGATTTCGATCCGAAGGTGCAGGAGATCATCCATCGGTTGCAGCCCTTCGAGAATGTGGAGCGTGCGTTCCGCGAAGCGCGGGAGATCGGCTTCACCAGCATCAACGCGGACCTCGTCTTCGGCCTGCCCTTCCAAACGCCCGAAACCATGCGCCGCACCATCGAGCTCACCAATGAGTTGCGACCGGACCGCATCGCGTTCTACAGTTACGCGCACGTGCCATGGATCAAGCCTGGGCAACGCCGCTTCACCGAAGCCGACCTGCCTGTGGACGCCGAGAAACGTGCGCTCTACGAACTGGGCAAGCAGCTCTTCGAGGACGCCGGATACCAGGAGATCGGCATGGACCACTTCGCGCTTCCGCATGATGGCTTGTACACCGCCCTGCTGCGCGGTCGGCTCCACCGAAACTTCATGGGCTACTCGGCCGTGGGTACCGAGCTGATGATCGGCCTCGGCGTGTCGGCCATCAGCGACAGCTGGACCTGCTTCGCGCAGAACCGCAAGACGGTGGAGGATTACCAGACGTCCGTTGCCGCCGGTGAGCTGCCCATCTTCCGGGGCCATGTGCTCAGCTACGAAGACCTGCGCGTACGTCGCGAGATCCTGAACGTGATGTGCCGCTTCGAAGCGGACCTCGCGCACATCGGCTGGGATGCGGACGACGTGGAGGCCCATCTCTTCGACCTGATCCACGACGGTCTGGTGGAACAGAACGGAACACACATCCGCGTCACCGAACAAGGCCGCCCCTTCGTGCGCAACGTCTGTATGGCCTTCGACCTGCAACTGCGCCAGCAACAGGATGAAGGGAAGCCGCGGTTCTCGATGACCGTGTGAGCGGGTACGGTCTACCTTGCCCGGACACGGATCCGATCATGAAGACCACCCAACGTTCCATCAGGGCCACCTTGGATGGTGCGCCCTACAAGACGCAACTGGAGTCCCGCGGCATCCGCGCCGTCGTGGACGAACCGCCGGACCACGGCGGGCAGGACCAGGGCCTGCGCCCGCATGAACTGCTGCTCGGGGCCCTGGCCTCCTGCACGGCGATCACCATGCGCATGTACGCCGACCGCAAACAGTGGGATGTGGGACCCATCCATGTGCAAGCCGTGATGGACCGTGACCAGGAGGGCGACCAAGTCGATACGCGCATCCGCATGGAGGTCACACTGCGGCCTGATCTGCCGACCGAGCAACGCGCGCGCCTGCTCCAGATCGCCGCGAAGTGCCCCGTACACCGCACCTTGGAGAACCCGATCAGCATGGCGATAAGCGAGGCGGGAACGACCTGAGCGGTCAAACCTCCGGCTCCATCTCGGCCAACAGGGTGAGCGTTGCGCAGACGAACTCGGCTTGGTACGCATCGAATGTCCGGCCGCGCGCCAAGGCCAAGATGCGTTCCCGCTCGCGCACGGGATCGAACGGCCGATCATCGGCCGGGTTTGGGGGCTCGGGTACGGGAGGGTCGCTGGACATTGTTGCGATGTGCGCTGGAAGGGTCCAGACGCGCGAAGGCAAGGGTAGATGCCCGCTGTTCTTTGGGAAATACCCAGTTCAGGGGAATTTCAGGGGAGAGAGGATGTCGCAGGGTCGAGCCGTAATGAAAGCACTATCAGGAAGAGAAGACCCTGCGCGAGACAGAGATGAAGGGAAGCGGAGGTTCTCGATGACGGTGTGAGGAGACCGACCAGGAAGCGGACTCGCGCATATCGGCTGGGATGTGGATGATGTGGAAGCCCACCTCTTCGACCTGATCCACGACGGCCTGGTGGAACAGAACGGAACGCACATCCGTGTGACCGAACAAGGGCGGCCCTTCGTGCGCAACGTGTGCATGGCCTTCGATCTGCAACTGCGCCAGCAGCAGGATGAAGGGAAGCCGAGGTTCTCGATGACGGTGTGAGGAATTGCAAGGGGTGCGAGCAGGTGGAACCAAGGCGCGGGAAAGGTGCTCAAGCCAGTTCTCAAGAGCAGTTGTCACCATCTCGAACGCACGATCAGGAGGCGAAGACCCTGCGCGAGGAACGCGCCGGTCATCTTGCATGGCCTATCGTCGTAAGAAAAGAATGAGTGAGACCAAGCAACCCATCGCGATAACACCTATGCCAACCGACACTAGAGTGAGCCAGTGTTCGACCTGATGTACTTCTGGAATGAACAGATCGAGGAGTCGTTCAGCTAGAACGAACGCGAAGAGAGCTGACAACGCGAAGAAGGCAAACGCATGCCAAGCCACCACACGCCATCGCCCCTTCATCCCTGCACCGCCTTGATCCCCGGCAGCACCTTCCCCTCCAGGTACTCCAGCATCGCGCCGCCTCCTGTGCTCACATAGCTGATCTTGTCCGCGAGCCCGAACTGGTTCACGGCCGCTACGCTGTCGCCGCCGCCGACGAGAGAGAAGGCCCCGTA
>JAGODO010000103.1 GCA_017998165.1 Flavobacteriales bacterium
CCCACCGTTTGCAGCACCGTGTACGACGACCAGAATTTCCTCTGCGCCCTCGACCTCGGGGTCGACACGGCCATGACTTCGATGGATGGGAAGCTCACGGATGAATTCCTCGCGGCGCTCGCCGTGAAGGCCAAAGACGTGATCGCTGATGACCCGCTGCCGCCGGGATCCCCGGGCACGCCCGAGTGGCAGCCGAAGATCCGCAAGCGCGACCGCTGGCTGAAGGCCGAACTCGATATCATCAACGAGCGCATCGACAAACTGGACCAGCGCAAGGAACTCTGGTCGTTGCGCGATCGGATGGATGACATCGAAGGCCGCATCGAGGACATCGGTCTGGAGGTCCGCGAGATGAAAGAGGAGGGTGTTCACGAGACGGAGAATCCCTTGGCCAACCTGAGCGATCTGACCGGACGCAACATCACCGTGCGCTTCCCCCGCAACCTGAGCCTGCTGGATGCCGAAAGCCGTGTCATGCTCAACGAGGTGTTCGAACAACTGGCCCGCGCACCGGAGGACCGTGTCCTCATCACCGGCTACACCGACCGGAGCGGTGATCCCGAAGTGAACCTCGCACTCAGCGAGCAACGCGCGAAGACCGTGCGCAACTACCTGCTTTCGCGCGGCATTGAACCGGAGCGTCTGCTGGTGAACTATTACGGTGACAGCCGCAGCAGCGGTCGCGACCCCAGCGAAAGACGCGTGGAGGTGGAGTGGCTGCGGTGAGGGGTTGTCGGTTGTCGGTTGTCAGGCTGCCGATAGAGCGCTCTTACCATCCAGCCGGACAACCGACAACACTCGTTCATCAGAGGTGCCACCGACACCGCCCCTCACTTCACGCTACGCACCGGCGCTTCGCCCTGCATGCGGAAGAGGATGTCCACGCGGGTGCCGCCGTCCATGGTGATCTCCAGGCGGCCGTCGATCTGCTCGGCCAATCCTTCGACCAGTTCAAGGCCCAGTTCGGAGGCCTGTTTCTCCGGATCGCGCACGGCACCCTTGCCGTTGTCCTTCACGGTCAATCGGAACAGATCGCCTTCATCCTTGCGCAGGATGATGTCGATGTGCCCACCGGTGACGTACGGGAACGCGTGCAGGTAGCAGTTGGAGAGCAGTTCGCAAAGGACCATGCCCAGTTGGATCGAGGTGTCCGCGTTGGCGGTGATGCCTCCCGTGTCCACGGCATGGCTCACCGATCGGCTGCGGGGCTCGTGCATCGCACGCATCGCGTTGGCCAGCTGGTCCATGAAGAGCCGCAGGTCGATGGCCCGCAGATCGGTCTGCGCATAGAGCTTGTGATGCACGAGCGCCATGCTGTCGATGCGCCGCTTCCCGCGCGTGAACTCGTGCCGGGTGCCCGGGTCCGTCACCCGTTCGGCCTGGAGGTTCAGCAGGCTGCTCACCACCTGGAGGTTGTTCTTTACCCGGTGATGCACTTCCCGGTCGAGGATCTCGCGCTCACCGATCACCTTGGCCAGGCGCTTTTCCTGCGTGAGGCTCTGCCGCTCCTGCCGTTCCACTCTGCGCTCGCGCCTTTGCCCGCGCAGGAAGGCATAAATGAGCAACCCGCCGAGCAGCGCGAGCAGGACCGCCGCCGTCCAGAGCGCTGTCCGTTCACCGGCGGTCCAGTTCCGCAGTTCGGCCATGTTCACGACGGCCCCCGTGTATATGCGCGTGCCTGTGATCGCCAGCGGCACCACTTGGGCCATCATGTCCTCGCCGTTCGACGTGAAGAAGAACGGATTTTCGCTCCGGTCGTTCTTCCACAACGCATGCGTCGTGAGCAATGCGAGCGGTATGTCACCCGTGTCCGGCACGTTCCACGGACGACCCTCCGGCCCTAGGTACAAGGCACCGTGCGAGGCGGATCCTTCTCCAAGAGAACGGACGAGCAACCGGGGCGATAGCGCGAACCTGATCACGCGGTACGGCTCATCCGGTCCCTTCGCCCGGATCAGGATGGACGCGTTCAGTTCTTCCGTACTGTCCGCTGTGATCGCCGTGCTCCATGTGGCTCCAGCGGCATGGTCCTCCAGAGCCTGTCCGAACCAGAGCGTTCGCCGCGGGTCGTGACCGCCCTCGCCAATGGACACATGCGACGTTGATATCGTGCCGTCGACCGGCCATTCGATGATGACCGGAGGCCCATTCACATCACCGCCCACGGTGCTCGAATAGCGCCATGTATCATTGGCGCGGGTCAATCGCTGTTCCTCACCGGCCTCGTTGGCCAGGCCGATGGAGGTCAGGATCCAGTCGCTTTCCAACAAGGGCAACCACCGCTCGCGCAACATCGCGTCGCTCATGCTGTCGCGCTGCGCCACGTGCGCCGCCTCTTCCCGAAGGTCCTGCTCCACACGGCGCAGGGCCATGTTCAATCTGCCGCGTTGCGCGCCTATTAGCCGCTCAAGGGCTACCGTGCCCAGATCCCTTTCCCGCTTCTGGCCGTTGAGCAGCCCCCAGCTGATGAGGATGGCGAAGAGCACCCACACGATGGCGATCGCCGCGATCATGGCCGCGCTGATAAGCGTCGTGCGTTTCATGGCCGGATCCGCAGCAGTGTGGTGGTCACGTGATCGATCGCCGCATCATCCACGTCGAGGTGCGTGACCATGCGCACCATTCCGGCCCCGAAGCGGACGGCGAGGATCCCTTCAGCTTTGAGCGCCGAGAGGAACTGCTCGTCTTTACCGCCGGCGACGTTGAAGACCACGATGTTCGTTTGTACCGGGAGCACGCTCAGCGCCCACCCCGATCGATCCAACGCGTCGGCCAGCGAACGGGCCCGCTCGTGATCATCACGAAGACGGATGATGTGGTGGTCAAGCGCGTGTAACCCTGCCGCCGCGAGTATGCCGGCCTGGCGCATGCCACCACCAAAACGCTTGCGCACGCGCCGGGCCTGGTGGATGAAGTCGCGCGGACCGACGAGGACGGATCCCACCGGAGCACCGAGTCCTTTGCTCAGGCAGATCGAGACACTGTCGAACAGGCTTCCCCATTCCTTCGCTGAGCGTCCGTCCACGGCCAAGGCATTGAAGATGCGCGCCCCGTCCATATGGAGGATGAGCCCATGCCGCGTGCAGGTTTCCCGGAGGCGCCTCGCCTCATCAATGTCCCATACCGCCCCACCGCCGCGGTTGCTCGTGTTCTCCACGTTCACCAACCGCGTGCGCGGGAGGTGCGGGTTGTCCGGATCGTTCACGCGCCCTTCGACGTCGGCCGCGACGAAGCGGCCGAACCCCGCAGGCAGGAATTTCACGCTGCAACCGCTGTTGGCCATCAGACCGCCACCTTCGTACTGGTAGATGTGCGCACCGATGTCGCACAGGACCTCGTCGCCCGGCCGCGTATGCACGTTGATGGCGATCTGGTTGGTCATTGTTCCGCTGCTGCAGAACAAGGCGGCCTGATGGCCGAACAACGCGGCCATGCGCTCCTCCAATGCGTTGACTGTGGGGTCCTCTCCGAAGACATCGTCGCCCACCTCGGCGCTGAGCATGGCCTCGCGCATACCCGGCGTGGGCTTCGTCACCGTATCGCTCCGCAGATCGATCATCGCGCCAATTTAGACGCACGATCCTCCGCCTACCGAAGTTCTCGACCGGTCAGCTATCTGTGCTGCACGATCACCGTTGTACGGAGCAGTTCACCGGAAGCGCCCGTCACCGTCATGCGATAGCTGCCATTGGCCACGGTCGCCAGTGGGACCGTGCGCTCGCCTGCGTTCAGTGGCACCTTCAGCACGACCCGACCCATCGCATCGATCAGGATCACCTGCAGAGGTCCATCTTCTCCGGCGCTCAAGATCACGTGCGCATCAGCCGGATTGGGTGCCGCACCGATGGCCTGGTGGTTGCCCCGATCCACGGCGATCATGGGATAGGTCGTTGAACTGCCGTCCAGGTCGATCTGTTCGAGCAGATAATAGGCCAGGCCCGGCAGGGGTGATCGGTCCAATTCAGTGTAGTAAATGGAGGATTGGCTTTCGCCCGCCGCAGGGGCCTGCACGACCTGGTCCCAAGCTATGCCGTCCGCAGAACGATGGATGCGGAAGCTGGCGCTGTTGTGCTCGGTCGCCGTGGACCATTCCAGCCAAACGCCTTCCGATCCCGGACGACCCGTGAAGGCGAGCAATTCAACCGGCAACCCCGGGCTGCCCGGGAAGCCGATCACCCCGGCCCCATCAGCACCGGGAGCATCGGGCGCATGCCCGCCACCTGGATCGTGCGTGCCCCCATTGCCGGAGGAGGCGAACCCGGCCATGCCCGCCCAACCGCTACCGCCGGAACCGCCTACGCCGCCGCCGCACATCACCAGTCCCTGGCCTCCTCCTCCTCCTCCTCCTCCGCAATCGACCCAATTCCCGGGGAACGGATCGGTATTGGTCACGCCTCCGCCGTTGCCGCCGTTCGCTTCACAGCTTAACGAGCAGGTCGGATCGATATCGAGGGTGTTCACGAACAGGAATATGCTTCCACCGGCACCGCCCCCGCCAGCGCCATCAGGAGGTGCGCCGATGGAACTCTGGCCGTCCATGCCGTTCGCGGAGATCTTCAAACCCGCGCAGGGCCCTACCGTCTTGAGGGTTTGCATCTTGACGATGATGATCCCTCCGCCGGCTCCACCAGCACCACCCACGCTGTTGTTCTGCTGGCCGCCACCACCGCCACCGCCCATGAAGAAACGGTCGGCCAGGATCCACGCGTTCAGATTCAGACCGGGTATCCCGCCGGAGAGGCATCCATAACCTCCACCGCCTCCGCCACCGATGGTCATGTTTCCCCCACCTCCTCCTCCGGCATTGTCCGGATTGCCGCCGCCTCCGGCGTTACCGAATTTCCCGCGAGCATAGTAGTAGGTGGCGATGTCCTTGCGCTGGATACCGCCCCCCTTCTCGCCGTACGTCGTCAGGGCCGAGGTATAGGGTGTGGCCGCACAGGCCGCGTCGAGGTTGGTAGAGGGAACTCCTCCTTGGAAGCCGGCACCATCCGCACGCAGGTTGTGTGCGATGGTGAATACCCCTGTCACCTGGAAAGCGAGCACTCCCCCAATGGTCCCGTTCCAAGGAAGGGCCGTCATCGGGGCCGTTGTAATGAAATCCGGCGAACCCCGCTGGGGGAAGGTGATGAGCTGCACTGAGCACTTGACCCCGAAGTGGAAAACATGGGTGGCTGGCGCGGCGATCGTGACGGACGTGGGAATGCTGCCGGACTCGGTGTGGGAGGCGATGGTGACAACTTCCCAGAAACCTGCAGAGCTGATCCCAGCGATGTTGCCGAAGGCCGCGTTGTTCGTGAGGTTGGTCCCGATCACGTTATCCTGGACCTGCATGAGAATGGCCTCCGTCCCATCTTCGAACGTACCGGACGTCTCGTTCACGGAACCGATCGTCAGGGTGTTGCCCGCGAGGGCGGTCACTTCGGCGTAGCCGTTCACTTGGGCTTGCAGGGCGGTCGTGATCCCGGAAAGGATGGCGGCCGCGAGGAGGGCGCGACGGTGGGACATGGGGCGGCTGGGTGGGTTGCTACGGTGACGTTCGTTCGACCATTTGGTTGCCGCGAAGCAACCATCCCAAGGGATCGCGTACTGTAGGGCGCCAATGATCGACTACTTCCTGCGCGCGACGAGCAGGCCGTCCCGCATGGGGATCATCACCTGTTCCAGACGGGGGTCCACGGAGACCCTGCGCGCGTATTCCACCAGGGCGACGGTCTTCTCGTCATGCTCCGCGGAAGGTGCGACGACCTTGCCGTCCCACAGCACGTTGTCGGCGATGATCAAGCCGCCGGTCGACATGCGGTCGATCACGGCATCGAAGTAGTTCGGATAATTCTGTTTGTCCGCATCGATGAAGACCAGGTCCAGCGGCGTCGGCAATTCCGGAATGACCTCCAACGCGGGCCGGTGGTGCATCGTGATCCGGTCCAGCATCCCCGCCTTCTCGATGTAGCGGTGTACCATCTCCGGCAGGTACGGATCGATGTCGATGGTGTGCAGCATACCGCCTTCGGCAAGACCCTCGGCGATGCAGAGCGAGCCGTAGCCCGTGTACGTGCCGATCTCCACCGCAACCCGCGGTCGCACCAGGTGGCTGAGCATCGAGAGCAGGCGACCGACCAGGTGACCGCTCAACATGATCGGCATCTGAACTTTCTCCTCGGTCTCAGCGGCGAGCTCTTTCAGGTACCAGGCCTCCTCGCCGCTGTTGCGTGCGCAGTAGGCGTCCAGGGCGGGATCGATGAAGTTCATGCGTGCGGGCAGCGCGCAAAATACGCGTCCCGGAAGCGCGGACACCGCACTCCCGGGACGTTCGACCGGCCGTCGTCAGCGCAATACGAGCGCCTCGAGCTGCTCCTTGGTCGTGGGTTGAGCGGCGCGCATCCCTTTCACCGTGGCGCTGGCCCTTCCGGAGCATTGCTTCCCTGGTGACGCGGCGATCAGGATCGAGTTGTCAGGTCCGATGAACATCACACTGATCATGTCCTTGCTCAGGCGCATACGGTCATTCTTTCCGGAGCCGTTGCCCCAGTAGGTGATCACAGCGTTGCGCTCGGCCATTACGCCGTAGGCCGTATGCCAGCGGAAGGGTTGGCCCTTCTCGTCCACCACGGCGATGGCGCTGGGTTCCACGAGCTGGCGGAAGACCCGGTCGCAGTTGTAGATGCCGAACCCGCTCATGGTCAAGGTCTGCGCGATCGTGCCGGCCTGCGTACGTGCCCCATCCAGGGAATCGGTATCGATGCCATTGTACATTTTCGCTTCGTAGGCCGCGATCGTCTCATTGTTCCACGATGCGAAGTCGGGCCAGTTTCCCCGGAAGGCCATGTTCGCGGCGGTTCTCTTTTGGGCAGCCGTCCGAGCGTTCGCTATCCAATCGGCCTTCGCCATCGCCTTCTCGTCATCGCGCATCTTCCGCCGGGCGATCATGTAGGCGGAGGTCTCATCGCGCAGGATCCGCCGCTTCACATTGGTCGTGCTCGATGCCAGGTAGTTGTCGAACTGCTTGATCTTGTTCGCCACGCGCTTATGGAAGGTGGATAGCTGACGATCCCATGCGAGTTCATCGGCTTTGGTGTGGCGATAGGTTGACAGGTCCAGCGGCAGTTCTATCCAATCACCCGCTGACTTCAATCGGAGCGTGCCTTGGTCGCTGCCCGGCTCCGCCACCAGTTCAATGTCCTGATAGAGATGCTTGCTGGCCACGCTGTCCAGCCATTCCGCACGGTCCAGCGGCCCATTGTATACCCAGTTCTTCTCTTCGCCGAATACGCCCCATTCCGGATGAAGCCAGCCCTTGGAGAACTTGACCTGGAAGTAGATCCGGCCCGGCGAGGCCATGCGTTTGCCACCGGTGCGCAACCGGATCTGCGGCACTTTTTCCGTGCGGCCCAACTCGAGGACCCGGCCCTTCCACATGCCCTTCTCATCGGGCAAAGCCTTGCAGGGCGTGGTGAGGCAGTAGTTGCGGTCCATCTGTCGGGCCTTGAAGTCGAGCGTGTCCGGCATGCGCGGCACACGGCGCATTTCCTGTTCATAGGTCCACCACGCGGCCAGGCTGTCCATACCAGTTTCCTTCACCTGGTCCACCATCGTCGTTGTTGTGATCGGGAATACGGCTGTGGCCGGGATGGGGATCGTGGTCGGGCCTTCGTCGCGCCATTTTCCTGTGGAGGGATCGAGCATGAAGTTGTTGTATCCCGGACCCGGCATCCCTGCCGTGGTGCGTTGGATCTTGATGTCGCGACCGGGCGCGAGGCTCAGCGGTGCGCCACTTCTGGTCGCCAGCACTTCATACATGCCCGCGCTCTCCATGTGGCCGGCATCGTCGCCATGACCAACGAACATCGGTATGCCGCTCGCGATCGCTTCCGCCGGGGTGAAGAAGGCGCGGCAGGTCACATCCACCGGACCCGTTACCGCATTGCCCTGCGCGTCAACGATCGACCCACCGTCGATATGTACGTTCCACCCTTCCTTCGTCCGGATGTCGATCGACTTCGACGCTTGCACCACGAAGCGCTCGCGCTGTTTGTCGACCAAGGGCATCAATGGTTCGATAACCGGGAAGGCCGGTGGAAGCGCTGAGAGGACCTCCTCGGGCGGGGTTTCCTCATCGAAGGACAGGGTCACATCCACGCGTCGGTTCTGCGCACGGCCCACGGCTGATCCATTGTCCGCGACCGGAAGATGCTCTCCCTTCCACGCGATATCACCACCGGCGAGGTCAGGGCAAACGGCGCGCAGTGCGGCGCGTACGGCATCAGCGCGGCGTTGTGAAAGGCCGGCGTTGTAGCTGTCCGGACCGCGGTCGTCCGTGTGGCCGGTGATGAGCACGCCGGTCGGAATGCGGTCACCGATGTCAGCGCAGAGCTTATCGAGGGCGGAACCTGATGTCGCATCGAGTTCTGCGGAAGCGGTCTCGAAGTGTACGCTCATCCGTACCGGTTCCTGGGCATGCAGGAGCGCGATGATGAACAAGGCGGAAAGTGCGGCGGTCGTTCGTAGGTGATGCATGGCGAAGCGCCGAAAGCCCGGCGCGGCGTTGGTCCAAGTGGTCGTTCCTTCTGTTGGAATAGCGCCGCGATGCGATCATTGCCTTGCGCTGCTCCCGAACGTGAATGCGTTCGACAGAAAAAGGTGACCCCTGCTCACGTACGACGCGCCGGGGCTTCCGCGGATGCCCCGGTCAGTGTGCTACCGTGAAACGCTTGCTGGCCGTGCCGTGGATGCCTGCGAGGCGCAGGATGTAGGTTCCGGAGGGCAATGACGCGGAGGGGATCGTAGTCGAGCTTCGGGCCAACGACCCTTGCGCAACGAGGCGTGAATCGATGGACCATACCTGCCAGGAGGACCAATTATCACTTGTGGAAGTGGTCACCTGGAGTATCGCGTTCGCCGGGACGGGAGACATGGTGAACTCCGACATGTCTGCTGTCGCGATCCCGACCGGGAATTCGAGCTTCCACCAATCGCGGTAGCGTTGCCCGTTGTCGCTGCCCGTACCGTAGTAGACCATGGAAATCCATCCGACCTCTTCGCCTGATGCCACGCCTCCGCGGCGGGCTCCTGCGGGAAAGTCCGGCAGGCTCGGCCAATCGCTGAGGTCGTAGCGCAGGACGTCCGCGTGTACATCTGCGGATGTCTGTCCTGTGGCTCCGCCGATCAGCATGCGGGCTGAGCCCCAACTGCCGTCAGCGGAAAACCGTGGAAAGGGTAGCGCGGTCTGTGGATACCATTCGCCCGTCTCGAACCAGATCGGGTACGACCACACGTCGCTCAGTGGTGAGAATGTGCTGTCCGCCCCGCCAGCGACCAACATGCCGGCTCCGTCGAGGAAACAGGATGCGCGATGGCGGGCCGGCCCCGGGACAGGTGCGATCGCTTCCCATGTGTCGGTCTGTGCTTGGTACTTCCACGCCTCGTTCGTGGGCACACCACTGGCCAGCATGCCCGTGGCCACGATCGCGTTCCAATAGAAGCCCGTCACCGCGACGCACGCGTAGCGTGCTTCCGCCGGCACCGGGTTTTTTTGCTCCCAGGTGTCACTCTCCGGATGATAGGCCCAGAGCTGGTCCAGCGCTCCATTGGCGTCCACACCGCCGAAGACGTAGCCCGTGTCAACGATGGTGAACCCCGTGCCATACTGCCTCGGTGTTGTCGGTAGGCTGGCGATAGCTGTCCAGGTCTCCGTCGTCTTGTCGAAGCACCACCAATCGTTCATCAGCTGGAAACCGGCGTCCATACCGGTGCCGACATAGATCCTGCTGCCGATGGTGAACGATGCCGCGTCATCCCGGGCGGTGCCCGGAAAGTCAGGGAGCTGCGTCCACGTTTGGGCGTGCAGCAGGCTGGACATGAAGCAGAGCAGCAGGCACACCTTGCGCATGCCCGAAAGTACGCGCTCTTCAGGAGTGTCCGAGCAGCCGATGGAGTTCGATCAGCAGCGGCAGTTCCTTTGCGTTCACACCATGCACCGCGTTCGCTACTGAATCCGCGCAGGTGTAGATCAGCTCGCGTTTCTCCGGAGGCAGGTTGTGCCGATGGGCCCGGATGTATTCCACGAAGGAGGTGAACGCATCATCGGCGTGGATGCCGCGGTCGAGCAGGGTGTCGAACTCGAACTCCGTGATGAAGGCCTGATCGGTGCCGTGGTGGTCGGTGCCTGCTTCCACCGGAACGAGCAGGTCCTTCACCACCCACTTCACGGTCTCCACCTCCTTGGGGGTCACCTTCCCATCAGCGGCCGCTATCGCGTAAAGCAACCGGCCGAGTTCCTTGTAGAACAGTGTGGCATCCATGCGTGCAAAGCTGCCGTGAAGATGGCTCCGAACGGCTGACGGGCGTCAGTCGGACAGGTCAGGATCTTGGGGCCTCGCGGAACCCATGGCTCAGTAGCAGTACTTCCCCTCCGCGATCATCTTCTTCGCGATCGCCTTCCGAAGCTCTGCCGTATTGATCGGCGTGTTCTTGGCGAAGCGCTTCGCGCCCATCAGCATTGCGCGCTGCTCATCGCCCTCGGCGAAATTGCACACCGCCTCCTTCGCCCACTTGTGGATACGGTCGGCGGCATCGTGGATGTAGAGCTGGCACATGGCGATCTGCTCTGGCACGTTCGCTGCGCCTTTCATGTCGGCGAGCTTCAAGGTGCGCAACAGCACGCTCTCGGCGAGGTAGGTGTCGATCACCATGTCGGCGATGTGCATGAGCGTCTCCTGGTGCTTCGCCAGGTCCATGCCCAGTTTCTGCGCGGCGCCACCGGCGGCCATCAGCACAGCCTTCTTGAAGTTCGCCACCATGCGCTTCTCGTCGGCCAGGAGTGAATCATCCGGCTCGGGGAATTCGGGGATGCCCATCAGTTCCTGCGAGACCGCCATCGCCGGTCCCATCAGATCGAGCTGGCCTTTCATCGCACGCTTCAGCAGCATGTCCACCGTGAGCATGCGGTTGATCTCGTTCGTGCCCTCGAAGATCCGGTTGATGCGGCTGTCGCGGTAGGCGCGTTCCACGGGGCTTTCGGCACTGTAGCCCATGCCACCGTAGATCTGCACGCCTTCGTCGCACACATGGTCCAGGCATTCGCTGCCGGCCACTTTCAGGATCGCGGCCTCGGCGGCGTATTGCTCCACGCCTTTCAGTAGCGCTTTGGAATGGTCCGCGCCGCCAGTTTCCAAGGCTTCTATGGCGTTCTCCATGTCCTGGCTGCAGCGGTAGGTCGCGCTCTCCACCACGTAGCAGTAGGTCGCTTGGTCGGCGAGCTTCTGGCGGATCGCGCCGAACGCGCTGATCGGCTTGCCGAATTGGTTGCGCTCGTTGGCATACTTCACGCTCACGTCCACCGTGGCTTTCGCGCCGCCCAACGCCGCACCGGCCAGCTTGATGCGACCGATGTTCAGGATGTTCACCGCGATCTTGAAGCCGTTCTGCCGCTCGCTCAGCATGTTCTCCACGGGCACCTTGCAG
>JAGODO010000384.1 GCA_017998165.1 Flavobacteriales bacterium
TTCGATGTGCCCAAGTTCGCCGCGAAGCACAACTACGGCGAGCTCAGCGGTCGGAAGATCGATGAGCTGATGACCAACACGCGCGACACGGAGGGCATGGAGGAGAAGCGGTCACCGCTCGACTTCGCCATCTGGAAAAAAGCGGAAGCGACGCACTTGATGCACTGGCCATCACCTTGGGGCGAAGGCTTCCCCGGCTGGCACTTGGAGTGCAGCGTGATGAGCACGAAGTACCTCGGCCTCACCTTCGACATACACGGCGGCGGCATGGACCTGAAGTTCCCGCACCACGAGTGCGAGATCGCGCAGAGCATCGCGGCGGATGGCACCACGCCTGTGCGCTATTGGATGCACGGGAACATGCTCACGGTGAACGGCCGAAAGATGGCCAAGAGCGAAGGCAACGGGTTCACGCCGGAAGAACTGCTCACCGGCAACCACAAGTTGTTGGAACGCGGCTACAGCGCGATGACCGTGCGCTTCTTCATGCTGCAATGCCACTATGCCAGTACGCTGGACTTCAGCAACGCGGCGATGCAAGCAGCTGGGAAAGGCCTGGAGAAGATGATGGCGGCCGTGGAGACGTTGGAGAAGTTGAAGCCGGGAGCAGGAACAGGCGCAGGAACAGAAATCGCGACGCTTGAGCAGAACTGCTACGACGCGATGAACGACGATCTGAACACGCCGATCCTGATCGCGCACCTGTTCGATGGCGTGCGCATGATCAACTCGGCGAACGATGGCAAGCTCGCGTTGAGCGGCGAGGACATCGCGCGGTTGCAAGCGCTGTTCAACAACATGCTCTTCGATGTGCTCGGCCTGCGGAAAGAGGATGATGCGAAAGGCGATGACGGAACGCTGGACGGCGTGATGCAACTGATCATCGCCATGCGCGCCGATGCGAAGGCGACGAAGAATTTCGCGCTGAGCGACAAGATCCGCGACCAGTTGGCGGCGGTGGGCATCAGCATCAAAGACACCAAGGAAGGCAGCACATGGGACCGGAACTGAAGCGGGGGAAATGGCTTCGGCCTGTGCTCGCGATCAGCTTGATCGTGATGTTCGTGGGTGCGTTCCTGCTGAAATCCTGCGCTCCGGAAGGTCCGCAGCCGGGCAGCGTGCCCGTGCCTGAAAAACCCGCCTTGGTTCCTGCACCTCTCTTCGATCCGGACAGCGCGTTCGGCTTCGTGGCGAAGCAGGTAGCGTTCGGTCCGCGCGTGCCAGGCAGCGCTGCCCACAAGGCGTGCGCGGATTGGATGGTCGCTACACTGGCGCGCTTCGGGGCGGATACGGTCTACCAGCAAACGGGGACAGTGACCGCGTTCAACGGCCAACCGGTGCCACTGCGCAACATCATCGCGAGCTGGTCGCCGGAGAAGAAGGACCGGTTGCTGCTGCTCGCGCACTACGATACGCGCCCCTTCGCCGACCACGACGACGAGCGCCAGAACGAACCGATCGAGGGCGCGAACGATGGTGGCAGTGGCGTGGCCGTCTGGCTGGAGGTGGCGCGGCACATCCAAGAACAGGAGCCGGCCCTGGGTATCGACATCTTCTTCACGGACGTGGAGGACATGGGGCAGCCCAACGAAGGAGCGATGGGGGCGAAGCAGGACGACCGCAGCATCGACACTTGGTGCTTGGGCAGTCGATACTGGGCGAAGAACCCGCATGTCAAGGACTACCGTGCGCGCTTCGGCATCCTGCTGGACATGTGCGGCAGCATGGACGCGCGTTTCCCGCGCGAGGGCATCAGCATGAGGATCGCGCCCCAGGTGGTGGCCAGGATCTGGAAGGCGGCCGCCGCGACCGGACATGGCGAGCGTTTCCTCAGTGAGACCAAGAATTTCGTGGGTATCGACGACCATCTGGTGGTCAATCTGGAAACGGGCATTCCGATCGCGGACATCATCGCGTGGGACGAGAGCTCTGGGGCGTTCCCCAAAACGTGGCATACCCACGACGACAACCTGGCGAACATCAGCAGGGAGAGCCTGCAGGCCGTGGGGGCCACGGTGACGCAGGTGGTTTGGGGGGAACGCTGATCCGCCGCTCAGCCCTCCAAGCTTACTGGGCAAGGGTTCGGGGCTGAACGTTCCATCCCGGTACATTCATCGCCCTGAAAAACCATTCGCTCATGAAGAAGATCACTACGCTGCTCGGGTTCATACCCATCATCGCCAGCGCCCAGTCCCTGGTGTACACCACACCGGAGAACCGCACGGCGCTGCTGGAGGAGTTCACCGGCATCCATTGCGGCTACTGTCCGGAGGGCCACGCCATCGCGGCGGGCCAGGAGGCGCTGTTGAAAGACCGCTTCGTTACGATCGGCATACATGCTGGTGGCTATGCCGTCCCTGGCACGGGTGAGCCCGATTTCCGCACTGATGATGGTACGGCGATCGACGCGGCTATGGAAGTCACCGGATACCCTGCCGGAACGGTGAACCGGCGCGAGCTTGCTGGCGCACCCTCCTACGGGCGCGGCGATTGGGAAGGCATGATCAACGAGGCGCTCGCGTTGCCGAGCCCGGTGAACGTTGGCGTAGAGAGTTCTTTCAACGACGGGACCAACGAGCTCACCGTGCATGTGGTACTGTTCTACACAGGTGCCACCGACGCGGGGAACGACTTTCTGAGCGTCGCCTTGAAGGAGGACCACCTGATCGGCTACCAGGCTGATTACACCAACGGGGAGCACCCGGACTATGACCACATCGCGGTGCTGCGCGACCACATCACCGATACGTGGGGTGAGGACATCGGTGCTCCGGCCGCCGGGGAGACCGTCGAGCGCACGTACACCTACGTGGTGGATGATCAATGGAACGTCGCCAATTGCAAGGTGGTGGCCTTCTTGGGCGAGTACCAGACGAACGTTTACCAAGCGCGCGAAGTGGCCGCTGATGGTGGCACCACGCTGGTGATCGGTTCGCTCGCGGCGGATGGCCAGCCTTACCGCCCCGGCCAGAACGGGGCCAACACGGTCTTTGCCGGTTCATTCACCAATGCGCTCAACGCTGACGAACAGTATGAGATCACGCTGTACGGTGATGGTGCGCCCGGGACGTGGAACGCGAACATCCTCGTGGACGGCACGGTCA
>JAGODO010000104.1 GCA_017998165.1 Flavobacteriales bacterium
TGTCGCAGCCGGTCTGTTCCATCGACCTGGGGCCGGACATCACGTTCGTTGGCACCCCGGTCCAGCTCAACGCCCCGGCCGGGTTCAGCAACTACCTGTGGAATACGGGGGCAACGTCGGCAAGCATCACCGTCAACACACCGGGGAGCTACACGTGCCAGGTTTCGTACGCGACCGGCAACCTTGTTGCGAACGGCAATTTCAGCAGTGGCAACACGGGTTTCTCGACGCAGTTCGTCTACAATTCCAACCTGAACCTGGGCGTCGGGTACTATTACATCGGAACGAACGCTGCGAGCTATCATTCGCAGTTCTCAGGCACCGGCACGGGGCAGTTCATGATCGTCAACTCCGGCTGGAATTCAGCGTGGTTCATGGTCAGGTGCCAGGACGTCACGGTGTGCCCGGGCCAGACCTACACCTTGAGCTATCGGGCCCGGACCCTGTCCAACTCCACACCAGCGCGCCTGCAATGGTGGATCAATGGTTCGGCCAACGGTCCTGAGGTGCTTCTGCCCGCTTTCGGGGCGGGATGGCAGACCATTACCCATACCTGGACCGCACCGCCGGGACCCACCACAGCAACCATCTGTCTGCGGGCGATGTCCGGTGAGGGCGTCGGCAACGATTTCGGCCTGGACGACATTTCCTTCAGTAGCACGGTGGTTTTGAGCGACCAGATGGAACTATTGGAATATGCTCTGCCCGTCGAGCTCGTGTCCTTCACCGGGGAAGCCATCATGGGGCAGAGCCACCTGTACTGGCGCACCGCATCTGAGCGGAACAACGACCATTTCCGGCTGCTTCGTTCGGGCGACCTGGACAGTTGGGAGGAGATCGCCCGTATCCCGGGCGCCGGGAACAGCCAGACGGAACGGGACTATAGTGCAGTGGATGGAACGCCATTCATGGGCATCAACTATTACGCGCTGGTGCAGGTGGATCTGGACGGTGCCGAAACCCGGTCGCCAGTGGTGGCCGTCAACCAAATGGCCGATGAACCCCACTTGATCGGACCGAATCCAGCACCGGTGGGTATGCCGATCCGATTCAACGCGGACATCAATGGCCTCCATGTGACGGACCTATTGGGCCGGTACATCCCGTGCGCTGTGAGCGGGAATTCAGTGTCCATCCTGGCAGGTGCCGGGGTCTACCTGGTCACCATGCAACGTGGTGACGCAGCCAGGTCAGTACGTGTGATCCTGGAGTAGATGGGCCATTGGCTCACGGAAGCAAGGCCATCGTCATGATCGGCGCGAAGGTGAAGGAGGTGTTGGGCTGGACGTCCGCGCTCATCGGCCTATCGGCTCTTTCATCGGTCAGTGTACCCGGTTCGTCCGATCGGGTTCGACGAAAGGTTCGCCGCGTGGGGAACTTTGTATCCACATCCGTCGGCCATGCTTTATTCGTCCAGATCCCATCTCTTCAAGTCGATCGTGCTCCTCCTCGGAGGCCTCGTTCTCGTGGAAGCCTGCAAGCACGAGCCGCTGGTCACCCCGGAGGACAATACGGGTTCCACGGATACGGGCTACGCCTGGGTCCCACCGCCTGATACGATGCCGCCTGCGGTGATCTGCGATCCGGATTCGGTCTTTTTCGAGCAGACGGTGCAGCCGCTCCTCGCGAGCTATTGCGCGACCGAGGGATGCCATGATGCCATCACCCACGAAGAAGGGGTGCGCTTGTACGACTATGCGCACGTCATGCAGCAGGTGCAACCCGGCAACCCGAACAACAGTGACCTGTTGACCGACGGCATCTGGGAGAACGGCAACGACCAGATGCCACCGAACGGTGAACCGCAACTCACCCAGGACCAGATCGACCTGATCGTGACATGGATACAGCAGGGGGCGCAGAACAACTCCTGTGTGCCTTCTTCATGCGATACCACCAACGTGACGTTCTCCGGCACCATCGCACCCACGCTGAACACGTTCTGTACGGGCTGTCACGGTGGGTCGAGTCCCGATGGAGGCATCAACCTGACGACCTATTCGGGTGTGGTGCCCGTGGTGAACGACGGGACCTTGGCAGGAGCGATCCAGCATCAGTATCCGTATTCTTCCATGCCGCCGGTCGGCAGTGGACTTTCGGACTGCCGCATCAATCAGGTGCTGGACTGGATCTCGCAAGGAGCGCCGAACAACTGACGGCTCAGCGGAGATAGACCCGGAAGTACTCCTCCCGCGTCATCCCGTCGTACTTGATCACGCCCTGATTGTATTGGCGGATCTGCCACAGGTTCACGCAGAGCAAGTACGCGCACAGCCCAACGAAAGGCCATCGCCACCTGGCGGAGAGGATCCGCTGAACAAGTGCCGCGAAGGGCAAAGCCAGCACCGGACAGCTCTGCGCAAGCGCACGCGCCGAATAGCTGCCGCCATACCGCCAGTCGTGCCAGGCGATCACGATCCAGATGTTCAACATGGTGAAGACGAGGACGCTCTTCCACCAAGGTCTACCGCGCATGAAGAGCAGCCCGGCGATGAACAAGAGCGTGATCGGTGTGTAGATGAACCAGCCCTTCTCCCAGCCGAAGAGCACGCGCCAGTGGGGGCTGAAAAAGTCCCACTTGCTGCCGACGTCGAACACGAAGGTTCCGGTGACGATCTTCCAGTAGATCAGCTGCGGAAGGACCATCACGAACGCGGCGGCAACGGCCAACACCAGGTGTGATCGGTGTTCGCGGACCAACGCCCATTTGGCTTTCGCCGACTCTCCGGTGTGCGTGTTCCAGAGCAGGGGGATGAAAAGCATGATCGCTTCGGTCGGTCGCGTAACGCATGCCAGGCCGATCGTCGCACCGATCGCCAGGCCCCATCGCCTTTTCGGCATTTCGTGCCACAGGGCCGTGGCCCACAGGAGAAGGCAGTAGAGCGCGAAGAGGAAGCCGTGCGTCTGCGCGCCGTCCACGCTGATGTACTGGATGGCGTTCGTGGCCAGGGTGATCAGAACGATCACGAGCGCGACGGTCGGGTCCGTGTACCACCGGAGCAGAGCGCGGCGCAAGAGGACCAGCCCGATGATGACGTAGAACAAGGGGGCGAGCGCGATGGCCCACTGGTAAGGAGGGGAGAATCCATCCTGGCGGTGACCGGTCAGACCTGCGATGGTGTGCCCTATGAGGAAGAACGGCAGTTCCATCAGCGCGGTGCCGCCCAGGTATTTGGTCGCACGATTGCCGTTCTCAAGGTCCATCAATTGATAGAGGCCGCCTTCTCCGATCACATGATAGGCGCTGTCTATTCCGGTCACCCATTCCTGCCGCGCGATGTCGTCATGGATGAAGATCGCGGGGAGATACTGGTAGTAACCGAAGGCGTCCCAGGTCGTCACCTTGATGGCCGGCCAACCACGGAGCTCGGAGTATTGGATACGCGTCCAAAGGAGCACCGCGCTCGTAGCGATGACCGCGAGGATCGAAAGCCTGCTCTTCACCGGCGTGTCAGGCCCCGAACTGCCGCAGGTGATGGTCCAAGTGGTTCCGCATGATCGCGTCCCATTCCTTGGTGGTCAGCTTGCCGAAGAACGGGTGCGGTGTCTTCGACAAGCTCTCGGGGCCGCCCGCGCTGAAACGGCGGATGATCTCCGTGAGCCTGCGTTGTTCGTCCGGGAACTTCCGCCGGTCAACGATGATGAAGTTCTTGTCCGTGGGCATGTTCTTGTCCCAAGGCTTGTCCGTGGTGAGCTTCTTCTTCACGGTAGGGCCGATGAGCAGGCCGATAAAGGACCGCTTCAGCTTGAGTTCGCCCACGGCCACCCGCAAGGGTTGTTGGCAATGCGCCAGCATCTGGTCCACGTGCATTTTGCCCCAATGCGCCTTGGTATCCGCCGTCAGGCTGGCGATGCGGGCGATCAGGCGGTCGGCTTCTTGAACGTCGAATATGCTCGGCATGCGTTGCTCGCCATGGCCCGGCGGAGGCGTTGGGTGGTGAAGGCTTGCCCGAAAATAACGCTGGCGGACATCCGCTCGGATGCCCGCCAGGCGCCAGGGGAGAGATCCGCGGATCCTATTTCAGTTTTTTACAGTGCTTGTCGAGTTCGCCGGCTTCAACCCAGGCTGAGATCTCCTTGGCCGGGTCCTTGAATTCGTTGCGCCTCGCGCATTCGCACATTTCCACCAACGGATCACGGTCGATGATAGAGGCTTCGAGCGTTTCCATCGAGGGGGCCTCTGCGAGCGCCGCATATTGCTCGTAGGTCATGCTCAGGTACGCCACGTTGAGCCCGATGCCACGGTTGTCCATCAGGTAACCCTTGCCCAACGGAGCGGGCACGGGATAACCGCTTCCGGTCTTCAGGTCATTCGGGTGCGGATAGGAGACGATCCGCGTCTTGTCTTCTGACAGGATCACAGGTACGTGGTTCGCATGATCCGTGCTGGTGCGGTACACCAGTACCCGGGGCGAAGAGGCTCCTGAGCCGCTCTCCGGGGCAGATGAAGTGGCCTGGGCCGCGTCTTTCTTGCCGCAGCATGCGGCCATCAGCGTGGCCACGGCGATGATCAGCTCCTTTCTCATCGCGCGATGATGATGGGTTCGGTCAGCGTTCCGCGGTCCGTCATCAGGCGCAGCAAGTAAGCGCCTTCCACTGCGGTGGAGATATCCGTGGAGAGCCGGCCGTTCACCGTGCCTCCGGTGAAGAGCGTCCGTGCCACACGACCCTGCGCATCGAGCAGTTCGGCCCGGTGGATGCCGGTTCCGGCATCGATAACCAAGGACCCGCTCGCGGGGTTCGGGTACACGGAGAGTCCGGTCAACGTGCGTTCATCAAGCCCCACGTTCTGGCCGCGCTCGATATCCAATTGCAACAGATACGTCCCGGTTTCACCGGCGAAATACGGGGCGATCTGGAAGTAGACGGTGCCGCCGCCGGAAACGATGATGTCCCCGGGCATCACATCGTCGTACACATCGGACCAGTTGTTCCCGTCCATCGACCAGGACCAGATCCCGTCCATGGTGTAGGTGTTCCCGTTGCCGCTGTTGTAGGAGTCGTGCAGCCGCGCGGTGATCGCGTAGTTGTTGCCGCCGGCGAGCACCACCTTGTAGAAATCAGCATCGGTGCCGACGTGGAAGTTCGAGCCCGTGGTATTCACGCTCGCGCTGTTGCCGCTGAAGTTCACCGGCAGGGAATAGGCCTGAGGAGCGGTGTTGTTCGCTTCGTACTGATCGGGCGACAGGCCCGGCTCCACCACGGTGATGAAGATGGGGTTCTGGAAGTAGGTCGATCCGGAAAGATACCACCCCGTGTTGTTGGGGTTGTGTTGCACGGCCATGAGGTAGGTACCGGGCGCCACGGTAACCTGTGCCGGACCGAAGGTGAGATAGGGGTCGAGGTACTCGAACCCCGGAGGCAGCCCGCTGTTCTCGTTCAACAACCCGATATCCTGGGCCCAGGTCCCGTCCAGATTGTAGAGCGCGACGCCGTATTGACCAAGGAAATCGGAGGACCCGGCGTTGTAGAGGTTCAGGTTCACGGATAGCTGGGCACCTTGCGCCACCGTGCTTCCGGGCGAAGGCGTCATGGCCAAGGACACTTCGATATCGCTCGGGTTGATCACCGTGATCTGCGAGAAGTTGGTGTACCCTCCGTTGTCCCCGAGCTGTGTCCATTCGCCGCCATTGGTGCGGTAGAAGATGCCCAGATAGTAGGTGCCCGGCACCATGCTGAACAGTCCGGAAGAGGAGAACACCACATCGTTGTTGTAGGCATACCCGGCGGGGAGGTTCTCCCCGGTATAGGTCTGGATGAAGCCGTAGAAATTGTTCGATGCGTCGAACACCGCTGCGCAGAAGTCGCCATTGAAGTCCGTAGTGCCGTTGTTCAGGATGTTCGTGGAAACGGAGAACGCCTGCCCGTAATAGATCTGGTTGCTGGACGGCGTGACGTAGTTGAACAGCAGCATATCCGCCGTTTCTCCGCCACCACCTCCGCCGCCCGTTGCCGGATGGATGTTGATCAGTGCCTCTTGGTTGTCATTGTACGCCCCGCTTCCGCCGCCGGAACCCTGGCCATCGGGGTTCAGCGCGTCCATCGCGAAGAAGCCATTGTAGGCCCCGCTCCAGCCCCAGTTGAAGTGGAAGAAGTCGTTGTCGTCATAACCGTCCAGCACGAAGCAGTGGCCGCCGCCCTGGCCGAAGCCCGCATAGATGATGGGGCGGTTCGCGTCCAGTTCGCCCTTCATCAGGTTGTTCCAATCGGTGAGGGAGTAGCTGTTGCGGAATACGCCCTGCATGTCGGTGCCGTACCCGAAGTAGGTCTTCATCGCGTACTGCGTGTTGTGGTCCGTCGTGGGGCTGTGCGATTCCAGCACCCAGGCACCGCTGAAATTTGGGCTGTACTGCATGTCCACGCTCACGCCGCAGTGGTACATCAGGGTGGCGACGGCGTTGTTCGCGCCGCTCACGGAATTCGGCATGCTGCCCCACTCGTAGGTGGTGGCGCCGAAGTTGGCCGACTGGGTACCGTACGTGGGAGCGCTGTAGGAATGGAAGCCGGCACCGTTCGCCGGATGGTTGTGGTACTTCATCACTTGGGCCATGGCGGTGGCCACGCAACCGGTCAGTGATCCTCCGGGACATTGGGCGTTATAAGGAGCGGGCTGGTCCCATGTGGTCTGGCACAAGGGGTTCACCGCGCGATCACCGCTCGAAGCGATGGCGCCCTCATCCAGCATGTCCGCCCACCGTGCCGTCACCTCCGGAACGGCTTCACCGCCCGTGCCGAGGATCTCCAGGATCTGTTGCTCATAGCTCTCGAACCACTTCGCCGCGTTGATCGGCAGCACGCCATCCGCGAACGCGCTTTCCGTGGAATAGGCCAGCACCGGGGTGATCAGGTCATCACCCGATACCACCACGAAGCCTTGCGTGCCCGCGTTGTAGATGCGGTAGAGCACGATGGTCGGTTCGGCTTCCGTGCCGTACAGGGCTTCTGTGCGAGCAAGGGTCAGGTCTTCGCCGCGCGTGTCAGCGAAAACGATGGAGCGGCTCGCCAGGAAGTGGTGGGCCACACGACGGGTTACGGCCTCGTCCACCTGCGCCGCGCGCGCAGAGGGGGAGGACAGCGCGATGGCCAGCAACAGCGCTGCGTTCAGGCCAAGTGCGGTGATCGTTTCGAGAGGTAGTGCTCTTTTCATGGATGCATGGGAATAGGTCGCTCAAAGGTGGGGTTTGCAAAAGGCGGGAGCAAGCCCACAGGCACCCCCATTTTTCGGGATGGCACTGTCGGGCCGGGAGCCTATCGGGCAGGGTCTTGTGGTCCGAAGAGTTGGGCTCTTGCCCGCTGGAGGTCCGCATATGAACGGTAACCACGCAGCAGGAGAATGCCCGTGCGCTGGTCCCCGAGCGATTCCGTGACCTGTATCCCGGCCCGGTACCATGCGGACATCACCTGCTGGAATTCCACCTGCTGCGCGTTCGTCGTGATCAGGAACTTCACCTCGATATGGTCCGCAGGTCCTTTGGCCGTCAATGTGCCCAGGCCGTTCCGCGAAGCGTCCCGATAGTGCATGCTTTCTCCTTGGACGTGGTTCGAGGCGACGTGTACCGACCATCGCTTGTCCAGTTCGCAGGAAAGGGCAGGTTCCCGTAGTATCCGTATGGAATGCGGCGACAATATCAGCCAGCCGTTCTGGTCTTCAGCCCGCGCCCAGTCCGGTCGCTGACGTCGGATCCAGCGCGCAAGAAAAAAGCCGCTGATCAAAGCGGGGGCGATCGAGAAGAGCGGACTGACCCGGTAGAACATCATTCCGAAAAGAATGATCACGGCGGCTAGCATTCCACCCGCTTGGGGCCATGCGCTGCCTCGCTCCTGTGTATCGAAGTCATCGCGGATCAAGGGAAGCCTGCATTCCACTTCGCGAAGATGGCCCGGAGAGCGATCCTATATTCGCCACGGACGCCGCACCACCGTGGCGACCGAACAGCATGGCACTTCTTCAAGGCAAGGTCGCTCTCATCACGGGCGGTTCGCGGGGCATCGGCAAAGGCATTGTGGAACGCTTCCTCGAAGAAGGAGCGGACGTGGCGTTCACCTATGTGAGCAGCCCCGAAAAGGCGAACGCGCTTGCGGAGGAACTCGGGAAGTCCGGCCGGAAGGTCATGGCCATCCAAAGCAATGCCGGGGACTTCAACGGCGCGCAGACCGCCGTGGACCAGGTGGTACAGGTCTGGGGCAGGCTCGACGTGCTGGTGAACAACGCGGGCATCACCAAGGACCAGCTGCTCATGCGCATGAGCGAGGCCGATTGGGACGCTGTGATAGCGACCAACCTCAAGAGCGTCTTCAACATGACCAAGGCGGTGATGCGGACCATGCTCAAGCAACGCAGCGGCAGCATCATCAACATGAGCAGCGTGGTGGGGGTGAAGGGCAACGCGGGCCAGGCGAACTACGCGGCCAGCAAGGCGGGCATCATCGGGTTCACCAAGAGCGTGGCCTTGGAACTGGGCTCGCGCAACATCCGCAGCAATGCCATCGCGCCGGGTTTCATCGAAACGGAAATGACCGGCGCGCTCGACCCCAAGGTGGTGGAACAATGGCGTGAGGGGATCCCCCTCAAGCGCGGAGGCACCGCGACCGACGTGGCCAATGCGTGCGTCTTTCTGGGCAGCGACCTCAGTGCGTACATAACCGGCCAGACCCTGCACGTCTGTGGTGGGATGCTGACATGAGATCGTTCCGTATCGTGCGATCTCACAAAATTTGAGAGGCGGGTCGGGGGCCTGAAGTAGTCATCTTCGCGGGCCGTGACATTGACCACAACCTACTCGCTCTGGCTGGTGCCTTTTTGCATCGCGCTGGGGGGCGTTGCCGCTTGGCTGCTATACAGAAGGGCGTCCGAACAACACGGCTGGAGCAGGCCGCTCCAGTGGGGTTTGGGGACGGCGCGAGCGGTGGTCATCGCCTTCCTCGCGTTCTTCCTGCTGGAGCCGATGGTGCGCATCTTCCTTCGCGAGGTGCGCAAGCCGGTGATCGTGCTCGCGCATGATGGCTCCTCCTCGCTGGTCGCGACCGGGGACACCGCAGCCTTCCGCGCGGCATATCCTTCCGCTTTGACCAGACTGTCGCAGAAGTTGGGGGATGAGTACGAAGTGCGGGCGTTCACCTATGGTGGTGAAGTGAAGGAGGGGTTGGACTTTTCGCAGGGAGAGGGGCGAACGGATATCGACCGGATATTCCGCGATGTGTATGATCGGTTCGCGGGCCCGGACCTCGGAGCGGTGGTGATCGATGGCGATGGGATCTACAACACGGGCCGCGATCCGCGCCTCGCCGCCGAACGGCTCGGGGTCCCGGTCTATGCCATCGCTTTGGGGGATACCACGGTCCGGCCCGACCTCGTGCTGCGCAATGTGGACCACAACAGGATCACGTATCTCGGCAATGAGTTCCCGGTGGTCGCCCGCGTGGAAGCGCGCCATTTCGTTGGCCAGAAGACCCGCGTGTCCATCCTGCGGGACGGCAAGGAAGTCGCGGGCAAGGACCTGGTGGTCGAAACGGATCCGTTGATCGTCGAGGTCACGCTCCTGGTGAAAGCGGACCAGCCGGGCCTGCAACGGTTGACCGTACGTGTCGCTGAGCGGGAAGGGGAGTCCAGCGCGGCCAACAATGCGCAGACCATTTATGTGGACGTGCTCGACGACCGGCAGAAGATCCTGCTGCTGGCCCAAGCGCCGCACCCGGATGTCGCCGCATTGCGCGAGAGCCTGAACGCGCTTGAAGGGTATGGCACCGATGTGGCCTATGCGGCGACCTTCCAAGGAACACCCGAGGAGTACGACCTCATCATCCTGCACCAGCTTCCGTCCGCTTACGCCGCGATCCAACCGGTGCTGAAGCGGATCGCCGAGAAGAACATCCCCACGTGGACGATCATCGGCCAGAACACCGACTTCAACCAGGTGAACGCGCTGGAAGGAGGTCTGGAGATCAGCAATGGACAGCGCATGACGAACGATGCGATGGCCGGGATGAACCCTGATTTCGCTCTTTTCACCTTCGAGACCGATGATGTGCGGGCGTTCGAGCGGTTCCCACCGCTGCAGGTACCCATAGGCACATACGAATTGGGCCGGGGAGCAACGGCGCTGATCTTCCAGAAGGTGGGGGTCGTGCGCACGCGGTATCCGTTGATGCTGTTGCAACCCCAAGGCGAACGCCACAGCGCGACGCTTTGCGGTGAGGGGCTCTGGCGCTGGAGGCTGGCCGATCAGCAGTTGTTCAACACGCACGCCCACTTCGACAAGTTCGTACACAAGACGGTGGCCTATCTCGCCCTGAAGCAGGACAAGAGCCGGTTCCGTGTGCGCCACCCACAGGAGTTCGCGCAGAACGACCGGGTAGTGCTCGAAGCCGAGCTGTACAATGCCAGCTACGAGCCGGTGAACGCCCCTGAGGCGGCCATCACGTTGACGGACGAGAGCGGCAAGGACCTCGCCTACACGTTCAGCCGCAAGGGCGACGGATATGCGCTCGAAGCGGGCTCGTTACCGCCGGGCCGGTACACCTGGAAGGCGGCTGTCACATTGGATGGCGAACGCCTTGTCGCCAACGGTGAGTTCCTGGTGAAGGAACTCGTCGCCGAGCGCTTGAGCACGGTGGCCGACCACGGCTTGTGGGCCGCTATCGCCGCACGCACGCAGGGTCTCATGACCCATGCCGATGATGTCGATCGCATCGCGGAGGCCATCATCGCGAAGAAGACCATAGTTCCGCGTTCCTATGCGCACGCGAGCTTCAGCGACCTCATCGGCTTGCGGTGGATCTTCTTCCTGCTGCTTGCGCTGCTCTCGGTCGAGTGGGCTTTGCGCCGCCGCAGCGGGACGTATTGACCTCACCTCCCGATCGTGACCACGCGAACGCTGCGTTGGTGGCTGGTCATGGCATCCAAGAGGTATCGCCCGTCAGGAAGCGCGGCAAGGTCGAGTGTCAAGGCATAGGTCGTCGTTGCGCGTACGCGTTGCAATTCACGGCCCACCATGTCACGGATGATGATCGTGACGCTATCCTCCATTCGGTGGAAAACCACGTTCACCGGTCCCGCGCTCGGGTCGGGGAAAACTTGGAAGGGCGATTCTTCGAATTCCTGAACGTGGGCGAAGCCTGTACAGAACGTATTCGTCGCAGAGGTGCCGAAACTCCCGTTGCCATCCAGGAGCACATCTCCGTCGCTGTCCGTGATGGTGTAGTGCCCATCCCCGTAGGCGCAGCAGATGCCATCGCCGACCGCGTCCATGATGGTGAAGGAGAAGCACGCTTCCTCCAGGCAGAACTCCGCGGTATGCACCTCGCCACCGCTCACGTCGGCGTATGGGCCGCCACTGTACAAGGTCGCTCCGGCCGCCTCGATCGTCCACGTTGTCTCCGAGCCGTAGTCATCGGTGTTGATCGTCAGCGTGATCGTTTCACCC
>JAGODO010000385.1 GCA_017998165.1 Flavobacteriales bacterium
CCACCGGAGAGGATCTTGCCGCTGGCGGGTTGCACGGTGTTGTAGGCGCGGGCCAGGCGCGTGATGGAGTCGAGCAGGATCACCACGTCGTGGCCGCACTCCGTGAGGCACTTGGCCTTTTCGAGAACCATGCTGGCCACCTGCACGTGACGCGCTGCAGGCTCGTCGAAGGTGCTTGCGATCACTTCCGCGTTCACACTGCGCGCCATGTCCGTCACCTCTTCCGGGCGTTCGTCCACGAGCAGCACGATCAGGTAGACCTCGGGGTGGTTCGCCGCGATGGCGTTGGCCACGTCCTTTAGCAGGATGGTCTTACCGGTCTTCGGTTGCGCCACGATCAGTCCACGCTGGCCTTTCCCGATGGGGGAGAAGAGGTCCAGCACGCGCATGCTGAGGTTGGGGTTCTTGCCGGTGAGGTTGAACTTCTCATCGGGGAACAGCGGCGTAAGGAACTTGAAGGGCACGCGATCACGCACCCATTCCGGATCGCGGCCATTGATGCGGTCCACCTTCACCAAGGGGAAGAACTTGTCGTCGTGGCGCGGCGGGCGCACATAGCCGCTCACCGTGTCGCCGAGCTTCAGGCCCAGCTGTTTGATCTGCTGTTGGCCCACATAGACATCATCGGGGCTCGCGAGGTAGTTGTAGTCGCTGCTGCGCAGGAAGCCGTAACCCTCAGGCATGATCTCCAGCACACCCTCGCATTCCACGAAAGCGTCGAAGTTGTACTGGGGTGCTTGCTCGCGACGTGGTTGGTTCTCATTGCGTGGCTGATCGCCGCGCTGGCCTTGATCGCGGTTGCCATCCCGCGGACCTTGTTCGCGCTGCTGATCGCGGTTCTGGTCCCGTGGACCCTGGTCGCGCTGCTGGTCGCGGTTGCCCTCGCGCTGCCCTTGCTCGCGTTGCTGGTCGCGGTTGCCGTCGCGTTGTCCTTGCTCCCTGTTCTGGTCGCGCGGCTGATCACGTCGTTCATTGCGGCGGTCATCCCTGCCTTGCTCACGGCGCTCTTCCGGACGTGGCTCGGGCACGTTGGTCTGGGCACCGCCCTGGCCTTGTGCCTGCTGGGCCTTCTGCTCCTTGCGCTCACGCCACTCCCGTTCACGGTCGCGCTTGCGGTCCTCGCGGCGTTGGTCGCTGCGCTCGTTGTTCGGGGCGGGTCGCGGGTCGCGGGGCTGGTCAGCGTTGGCCTCGGCGGTCACTGCAGGTGCTTCGCTGGGTGCTTGGGGGGCGGAGGAAGTGGTTTCCCGCTCCTCGTCCTCTTCATCGTCATCATCATCATCGTCATCTTCCTCCTCGTCATCATCATCGTCGTCGTCATCCTCATCGTTGACGGGCGGCTCGGGGTCGGGTTGGGGCTCGGGGGCCTCATCGGCGGTGGCCATGGCCGCCATCTCATCGGTGTCGAGCCGGTTGGTGACCTTGGGTGCCGCACCTCCTTGTTCCTCAAGGATGCGGGCGATGAGGTCCTGCTTCTTGAGCGTGTCGGCCTTCTTGATGTTCAGCTTCTTCGCGATCTCCTTCAGCTCGGGGAGCTTCAAGCTCTCCAGCGCGGTCTTGTCTTGCATGACGTGGGATGTCAGGTAGGGAATGGGGCGTGGGTGACGCCTTGCGGAAAGCCCAGGAGGGCTTCGGTCGGTTCAGGAAAATACTTCGGGTAGGGGGCAGGTACCGAACGGCACCCGCGGGGAAGAACAGGGCAAACGTAAGGCGAACGGGCGAATATCCAAACGCCGGGGTGTTCCATCTTTGCAGCCTCAATTTCCCGCATGATCCAGCGCAAGCAGACCGTTTTCCTGGCCCTGGCCGCGCTTCTGGCCGGCCTGATGTTCGTATTCCCCCTCGTATCCTATGAACGGATGGACCATCAGGCCTTCCTCCTGAAGCTGTGGGGACTGTTCAATGGCGACGGGCGAACGGTCCCGGATGTGGCGCTGAAGCTGCCCGTACATGCGGTCACGGCCATCCTGGCCGCTTTGCTGTTGGTCTGCATCTTCCTCTATGGCAGCCGTGCCCGTCAGCTTCGCTTCGTACGAATGACCTACTTGTTCGCACTGGCCTTGCAGGTCGGGGTCTTGATCACGCACATGTCCGTCAGGGCCTATCTCGCCCAAGGCAGTTCGGTGGAATACACCTTCGGTCCTAGTTTCTTCTTCCCGATCGGGATCATTGTGCTCGGCTACTTGGCCGAACGTGGCATCCGCAAGGACGAGGAACTGGTCAAGAGCATGGACCGCTTGCGCTAAGGGTTTCACTGTTGGGTCGGATCGACAGCGATCGCCGCTCAATACTCGCCACTCGGGGTTCCGCCGCGCTTTCCGAGTTCCACCACCTCCAGGTCCTTCAGCTTGCCGGCTTCGATGGTGAAGCGGAGCACGGTGCGCATTTGATGCCAGCCGTGCTTTCCGCAGGCACCAGAGTTCATGTAGAGCATGTTCAGGGCCTCATCGAACTTCACCATACAGATGTGCGAGTGGCCGCAGATGAAGAGGTTCGGCGTGTCGCGACGCAGTTCTGACAATACCTCCTTTTCATAGCGGGGCGGCCGTCCGCCGATGTGGGTGATCCATACCCGAACACCGTCCAGTTCGAAGCGCAGGTCTTCGGAAAATTCACGCCGGGCTACCGCATCATCGATGTTGCCGATCACCACGCGCAGCGGCTTCCCCGGGAACCAGGATCGTAGCTCGTCCGTCACGGCCAAGCCACCAATGTCGCCGGCGTGCCAGATCTCGTCGCATGCCCCGAAGTGCTCCTTCAGGCGTGGGTCGAGCCAGCCGTGGGTGTCGCTGAGAAGTCCGATCCGGGGCATGTCGCGAAGGTGCGGCGAATGTGGAAATGAGCGAATGCGGAAATGAGCAGGTAGGCACCGCGCTACTTTTGCGCCCCGCCCAACGCGAGGTCATGATGCATGTGCACATGGCCCTATGGGCGAAAGGATCGATGTCCCGCTATTTCCTCGAACTCGCATACAACGGCTCGGCCTATCGGGGTTGGCAGCGGCAGCCTTCGGCCCCGAGCGTGCAGGCAGAGGTGGAGCGGGCCCTGCGCTTTGTGCTTCATGTCCCAGAGCTTTTCGTTGTGGGCTGCGGAAG
>JAGODO010000105.1 GCA_017998165.1 Flavobacteriales bacterium
GTGGTGAGGTTGTCCAACGCCGCGCTGAGGAAGAAGGTGACCAGACCTACCACCCAAAGCAGGGTGCGCTTGTCCGTAGTGGTGATACGGTCGGTGATCACTTGGAAGGCCGCATGGGCATCCATCAGTTCCACCACCACCATGGCACCGAGCAGGAAGAACAGGATGCTGGCGATACCGCTGAGATGCTCGGCGAACGAGCGTGACAAAGCTTGTTCGTCCGCCCATCCCGGAACGAGCACGCTCTCAACCCCGACATGCCCCACGGTGATGACCGCCCAGAGGACCATACCTGTGAGCAGCGCGCTCGCGGCCTTGTTCACCTTCAGCGGGTGTTCCAGCGCGATGGCGGTGTAACCCGCGACAAAGAGGATAGCGATCAGCGCGAACATGGCGCGACAAGAATAGGGCGGGCCGTGCGGCTACCTTTCCCACGGGCTATGAAGCAGCGTTCGAATATCCGTTTGCAGGCATGGGTACTGGCGGCTGGAATGGGCCTCATGTCCATCAAGTTCCTGGCATGGCGGCTCACGCACAGCAACACGATCCTGAGCGATGCACTGGAGAGTATCGTGAACGTGATCGCGGGCTCCTTCGCCCTGTACAGCCTCTGGCTCGCGGCGAAGCCCCGGGACCGCGAGCATCCATATGGCCATGGCAAGGTGGAGTTCATCAGCGCCGGGGTGGAGGGCGGTCTGGTGGCGCTGGCCGGGGCACTCATCATCTGGCGCGCCGTGCAGGCCCTGTTGAACCACGAGCACCTGCACGACCTCGACACGGGCATCGCACTGGCCGGTGCGGCGGGCCTGCTGAACCTGATGATGGGTGTCACGCTCAAGAGGCGGGGCCGCGCGTCGCATTCCATCACCATGGAAGCCAGCGGGGAGCACCTCCTGAGCGATGCCTGGAGCACGGTGGCCATGGTCTGCGGCCTTGTGCTCATCCACTTCACCGGCCTTGAATGGTTGGACCAGCTCTTCGCGATCGTCTTCGCCTGCTACATCATGTATTCAGGCATGCGGGTGTTCCGGCGGTCGGTGGCCGGGATCATGGACGAAGCCGACCCGGAGCTGACGCAGGAGGTGATCGCCATCCTGGAAGCCCACCGCAAGCCGCAGTGGATAGACATCCACAACTTCCGGACGATCAGATATGGTCGGGTGCTGCATATCGATTGCCATGTCACCCTCCCCTGGTACTACGACCTGGAGAAGGCCCATCGGGAGATCGCGGACATCGAAGAACTGGTGAATACCCAGTGCGCACGGGAGGTGGAATTATTCATCCATATGGATCCTTGTGTGCCCCGCTCCTGCCCGATCTGCTCACTGAGCGACTGTCCGGTGCGGAAGGCCACATTCTCGAAGCGCATCCACTGGACACGGGACATCGCCATGGTGAACCGCAAGCACGGCATTGACGCGATCTGACCGACTGCCGTTCAGGACTTCGGGCTGATCCTTCCGCCCTATTTTCGCCGCCCTTTTTGAACAGCCCGGCAACGGATAGCCCCTTACCTACCGTCATTGCCGCGAACATCCAGAACGTCCCGACCATGCACAGTCCCCTTCTCGCCTTGGCCTCCTTCGCTGTTCGCACATCCATTGTGGCTGGGTTATTCGCAGTTTCACAAGTATGCGCCGGCCAAGCGTTCTCCATCACCGAACCTTCCGTAACGACCTGTACGGGAGCTTTGCTTGACAGTGGCGGCGAAGGAGGAAGCGGGTACAGCAACAACGAGGACTACACATGCACGATCTGCTCTGATGAGCCCGGCCAGGCCATTTCACTCACTTGGACCATTTTCAACCTGAGTACCGAAGGTACCGCACCGTTGGACCAACTGGTGATCCACGACGGGCCTGATGTTTCGGCACCCGTCATCGGCACATACACGGCCGGGGACAGTCCCGGGATCGTTTCGGCCAGCTTCGGCAATACGAGCGGCTGCCTCACCCTGCACTGGACCTCCAACGATGCGGGCGAGGGCCTGTTCTCGGCGGCCATTACCTGCTACGTGCCGTGTCAGGCTCCAACCGCCGTGGTGACCATGAGCGAGCCTGCACCAGCGTTGATCTGCCAAGGGGAATCCGTCTCCTTCGATGCCACCGCCTCCTTCGCCGTACCGGGCCAGACCCTCACGCAGTACACGTGGTATTTCGACGACGGAACCGTAGACAGCACGACAGGCCCGGTTATCAGTCATGCGTTCCAGGAGCCGGGTGAGTACATCGTTCAGATCGTCCTCACCGATGACATCGCTTGTGAGAACACGAACCTCATCGACCAGGCAGTTTGGGTGAGCACCACGCCGGTTTTCAACCTTTCGGATACGAGCATCTGCCTGGGCAATGTGATTCCGTTGAACGGCCAAGTGGACGCCACCACTTGGAGCGCCTTACCCAACACTGACTTCGGAGAGGCCATTCCGCTGCCGGACAACCTGGGTGTTCCGTTCACCACCGACCTCACCTACACCATTTTCGAGCCGGGTGCGACCCTCACCGACATTTCACAACTACAGTCCATCTGTGTTGACATGGAGCACACGTTCATGGGTGACCTGGTGGTACAGATCATTTGTCCGAACGGAACCTTGGTGACCCTCCATGAACAAGGTGGTCTCGGGACCTTCTTGGGTGATGCGAATGATGCCGATGACATCGATCCCGAGCCTGGAACATGCTGGAACTACTGTTGGACACCGGAAGCGACCAACGGAACCTGGGCCGAGAACTCGGACGCGGGCAACACGATACCCACATCTCAAGGCTCAGCCATTCCTCCGGGCGACTATGAAAGCGTACAGTCGCTGGGGAACTTGTTGGGCTGTCCGCTGAATGGCACTTGGACCTTCCAGATCGTCGACAACTGGTCAGCCGATAACGGGTTCATCTGTTCATGGGGCATGTCCTTTGACCCTGCGCTCTATCCTGACCTCACCACGTACACCCCGGTTTTGGGGCTGAGCACCACGGACTCCTCCTTCTGGTCCGGTCCCGGTGTTGTCCTGAACGAGAACGACCCCACCACGGCCAGTGTGGTACCCACGGCACCGGGAGGCAATACCTACGTTTTCACGGTCACCGACAACTTCGGCTGCACCTATTCGGATTCCATGGTGGTGAGCGCCAGTGGACCCTTGGCCCAGTATCAGGTCGTGCCGTTCTCCCCTCAGGGCGTAGGGGCGATCGCGCAGTTCACCGATACTTCCGTGCCGAACGGAACGACGATCACCGGCTGGTCATGGGATTTCGGCAACGGCATGCCGGGCAGCACCGAGCAGAACCCCGCGATCGTCTTCAACGAGCCCGGCACGTACCCGGTAACGCTCACGATCACCTCACTGGACGGCTGCACGAGCAGTGTGACATACGACTACGTGATCATTCCGAGTGACGTGGTCATCCCCAACGTATTCACCCCGGACGGTGATGAATACAACGAGGCCTTGGAGTTCGAGAACGCGCAGTTCTTCAACAACAACCTTTTGCATGTGTACAATCGCTGGGGCCAGATGATCTATGAGAACACGAACTACAAGAACACCTGGCGACCGCGTGATATCCCCGAAGGCACCTACTACTACGTCTTCGCCATGGCGGACGGCCGCAAGTGGGCGGGGCATGTGACCCTGCTCAGAAAGAACTGAGGAGTCATCCAACAAAAAACGAAGAGCGCCCCGATCATGGGGCGCTCTCTTTTCAGGGTGGTAGACCGGGCTTGAACCGGCGACCTCCGGAACCACAATCCGGCGCTCTAACCAACTGAGCTACAACCACCATTTCAACCGCCCAGCGCAGTGTGCCCAGCGCGGTTTCCCATAAGCCACTCGGCGAACGGGACGCAAATATAGCTGGGTCACGGGTACCTCGAAGAACCTCGAACGGATGGCACGAGCGGCCATCGTTCGGCCAGACGAGGCGCGACGAAGAGCAGATACTGGATCGAAGTATCCAACTTAGGAGCTACGAAGTATGGCCGAACGAGAGTTGCTCGCCCAAAGGGTCGGCGCGGAGCGTCGATGACGCCGGAGTGAGGTTCTTCAATGTACCCCCAAGGCTGCGCGTTACTTTGCCGGACGAGGATGCACGTATTGGTTCTTCCCAAGTGGTACCCCGGCCGGAACGACCCGCAATTGGGTGACTTCGTGCGGAAGCAGATGCTCGCGACGGCGGCCGCGATTGAAGCCCATGGGGGCCGGATGAGCGTGGTGTTCGCTGTGCCGATCCCCGGATCGGAACAGGCGGAGGAACAGGAGGTCCAAGAGAATGATGGGGCATGGGAGCTCCGGTGCTATTACCGACCCAGCACAACGGCGTTCATGCCCCTGCGCAAACTGCTCAACCTGCGGCGCTATTGGCGCGCCACCTGGAACGGCATTCGGCGCGTATCCCGCGAGCGCGGCGCTCCGGACCTTACGCATGTACACATCCTCGTGCGCCCGGCACTGGTGGCCTGGTGGCTGAAAAAAATGCGGGGAGTGCCGTACATCCTGAGCGAACAGAGCAGCGAATACCTGGACGGCAAGTGGGATGCGAAGAGCGCGTTCTTCAAGGCGGTCAACCTCTTCCTGTTCCGTCGTGCCGCTGCGGTCACCGCTGTGAGCGCGCACTTGGGTGATGGGTTGAAGCAAAGGGGCTTGAGCAGCAGGTACGAGGTCATACCGAATACGGTGCCGGGTACCGATCGACCGCTCCCCCCCTCCGGTCCACCCGGTCGGTTCATGGTTGTCGCGGACCTGGTGGATGGGACCAAGAACGTGAGCGGGGTGCTGCGCGCCTTGAAGGCCGGCCGCGAGCAGGGCCATGACCTCCGATTGGACGTGATCGGGGACGGGACGGACATGAACGCGCTGCGCGAACTGTCTTCGCAGTTGGGACTGAACGGCCATGTGAGCTGGTTGGGGAGGATGAGCAATGCGGACGTGCTCACCGCCATGGCCAGCACGGGAACGGTGATCATCAACAGCAACGTAGAGACGTTCAGCGTCGTGACGGGCGAAGCGCTGGCACTCGGCAAACCCGTGATCGCCACGCGTTGCGGAGGTCCGGTCGCATTCCTGACCGAAGAGAACGGGGTGCTCATCGAACCCCGCGACGACCAAGCATTGGCCGCCGCGATGATCGCCCGCTTCCGGGAGGAACGCACGTACGACCCCTCTGCGATCCGGCGTTCGGTGGACGATCGGTTCAGTGCGACAGCGGTAGGCGAACGCTTCCTGGCCGTGTACCAACGTATCCTGGGCCATGGCTGATAAGCTGCGCGTTGGCATCCTCTGTGACGGGCTTGTCTTCAAGCACTGGCAGGCGGAGTGCATCCGGCAGGTATTGGCGGTTGACGGCGTGGAGCCCGTGTTGATGATCATTCAGGACAAGGTGCTTGACGCGCCGCGCAAGCATTCGATGCGACATGGCCTTTACCGCTGGTTCAAAAGCAAACGGTTGAAGGCGAAAGCGCTCTCTCCCGACGACATGACCGCACCGTTGGCCAACGTGCCCACGGTCATCTGCCGGCCGTCCGGCCCATCCATGGCCCAGCGGCTCGACCCACGGGATGTGGCCACCATCAGAAGCCACGGGCCGGATGTGCTGCTCCGCTTCGGCTTCGGTGTTCTGGTCGGCGACGTGCTTGCCCTGGCACCCCATGGGGTATGGAGCTACCACCATGGGGACGAGGAGAAATACCGGGGCCGTCCAGTCGGCTTTTGGGAGATCGTTCACGGGGAGCCCGTTACCGGCGTCACCTTGCAGCGGTTGACGGAGAAGGTGGACGCCGGCCATGTATTGCGGAAAGGCTGGTTCCCGACGATCGACCGGTCGCTGTCCGAGAACCTGGACAACATCATGCTGGGGAGTACCGGCTGGATGGCGCAGCTCTGCCGGGAGATCCTGATGGGCAGGACCGATGCTTCCAAAGGCGTTCCCAGCACCTCGGACGCTCCCTTGCATGAAGCACCCGGGAACTTGGACCTGCTGGGCTTCCTGCTCACATGCAACAGCGATCGCCTCCGCGAAGAGCGGTTGCGGAAGTCCCATCGTGATGAATGGAACATCGGGGTGCTCTACCAGCCGATGGCCTCGTTACTGGATGCGAAACCCAGCCTGAACGTGCGCTGGCTCCCCGCCCCGAGTCCCGGGCAGCAGAGGCGGGCTCCCTTCGGCTACATGGCCGATGGACAATTGAACGTGCTCTATGGAAAACACGATTCGGCCACGGGCAAGGGCGATATCAGCCGGCTGCGTCCGAAACGCGACAACGTGCTGAAGCGTTCGCGGACCATGCTCACCTCGGAGGGCCGACTCACGCATCCGTTCCTGCTGGAGCATGAAGGGCGTTCGTTCGTGATCCCCGAAAGCAGTGAGGGCCATGTGGACCTGTTCTGTGTGAACGAGAACAATGAATTGCTGGTCTTTGTGCGTACGCTGCTTGCCGAACCCCTGTGTTCTCCGACCGTATTCCAACATGAAGGCCGTTGGTGGCTTTTCGGTACCAAGTCCCCCTTGGAGCATGTTGCCCTGTACGCGTATCATGCCACGTCGCTTGAAGGCCAATGGACAGCCCATCCCCTGAACCCATTGAAGATGGATGTTCGCAGCGCGAGGCCCGCCGGCACCCCGTTCGTTCACCAAGGGCAGCTCTATCGCCCGGCATTGGACAACAGTCACACCCCGGGTTGGCGTGTTGCGCTCATGCGTGTGCTGGAACTGACCCCCACCGATTTCCGCGAGGAGCTGGTGAGGACCATCGGCCCCTTGAAAGGTTCCGCCTGGTCGCATGGAACGAGTACCCTCAGCGCGGTGGGCGACCTCACGCTCGTTGACGGCAAGCGACCGATGTCCGTTCGGGCAGCCGCTGCGGCACGCAACGGTCGCAAGAGCCGATCGGAAAAGCCGAAGACGCAGCGCGAGGAAGATGACGACGATGAGGATTGACCCATGCTGAAGCAGGCTACCGGCACCGTGCTGGCGCGCGTGTTCGTCACCGCCATGAACCTGCTGGTGATGGTGCTGGCCGGGCATGCTTTGGGCGCGGAGGGCCTTGGGATGATCAGCTTGGTGGTCTTGGGCATCACGTTGGTGATGCTGCCCGCGAACCTGATCGGCGGCGGAGCACTGGTGTACCTGGTGCCTCGCATCGCGCTCGGCCGGCTGATGTGGCCGGCATACGCTTGGGCCGCGGTGAGCACCGCGCTCGCCTGGCTCTTCCTGCACCGGTTCCCGTTGGTGCCGGAAGGGTATGCGACCCATGTCTGCCTCCTGGCCCTGCTTCAAGCCGTGTACAGCGTGCATCTCGGTGTGCTCCTCGGCCAGCAACGCATCGCCCGGCACAATGTGATCAGCGTCGTGCATGCGGCAACGCTCCTGGTCGTCTTTGGCGCGGTGCTCTTCTGGAGGAAGGAAGTGGATGTGATGGCCTATGTGCAGGCCAGCTACGCCGCGTTCGGTCTTACAGCGGTGCTGAGCGCACTGTCCATCGGCAGGAATACGCCCGTGAAGAGCGGTGAACAGCTCCATGTGGCGCGCACCCTGCTGCGTCAAGGACTGTGGGTGCAGGGGGCCAACGGATTGCAATTGTTGAACTACCGGTTGGCTTATTGGATCATCGAGCACGCGTTGGGACGTGCGTCCCTGGGCCTCTACAGCGTGGGCACACAACTCGCCGAAAGCGCATGGATAGCCCCGCGCAGCCTGGGCATGGTGCTGGTGAGCCGCGTAAGCAACCTGGACGAGGTGGCCCAGCAACGGCGGCTCACGCTGCTCACGGCCAAGGTGGCCATCGCCTTCGCGCTGGCGGTCGTACTGGTGCTCGCGATCCTTCCGGATGCGGTGTTCCAACTGGCCTTCGGGGAGGACATCGCCGGTCTGGGGCCGATCGTGCTGCTGCTCGCGCCGGGCATCATCAGCATGTCGGCATCACAGGCGTTCAGCCACTACTTCAGCGGCAAGGGCCAGAACCGCCACAACCTGGTGGGCTCGGGTCTGGGCATGATCATCACGGCAGGACTGGGCTGGTGGGCGGTCCATCACTGGGGGCTGGAAGGCGCCGCCCTCACCGCATCACTCGCCTACTCGACGAGCGTGATCTATCAATGGGCGGTATTCTCCAGAAGGCATCACACGCGGTTGCGTGATCTGTGGCCGAACGCCGATGACGTCGCCCGCCTGCGGGACCTGGCGCGCAGCCTGTTCCGCCAGCCGTGAAAATGGAGCGGGGCCTTCCGGCCCCGCTCCCCCATCGCGATCCGTGCTCATTCCACGCCGTCAATGGCGAGTTCCAGGTTCTCCATGAGCCGCGCGTTCACCTCTTCCCCACCGCTGGCGTTCGGATGGGCGATGACATCGATCCCCGTGAACAGCGCCAGCAGATCGACAGTGGCCATTGCGGTGAACGTCTCCCCTTCCACGATGTCATGGTGGGCATGCACATGCGCATCGGTGAGAAGCGCATCGGTACCACAGGCGTAGCTGAAGGCCGTTTCGAAGGTGCCATCGCCGTCAGCGTCCGCATGCCCGGTGATCACCAGGAATTTATAGCCGTCCGTGGCGTTCAGGTACATCGCCGGGTCGTTCAGGGGCGCTTCCGCGGTGGCGAAGTCCGCGTGGTTCGTCGCGCTGTCCAATCCGAGGTCCAGATGGAATTCGTGGATATGCGAAGCGTAGATGGGCCCCAAGAGGAGATCGTTCGTGGTGCTGGCATCCACCAGCAGCCGGGCATCCTCGAACGCGCCTACCTCCACCTCCTCATCATTGGTAGCATGCCCACCGCCGATGTAGAACTTGAGCATGTCCAGTTTCAAGGCATGCCCCAGGCTGTCATGCGCGATGGAATCGAGCGTGAAGGCGTTCTCGCCCTGGATGAAGGAGAACGACATGCGGATGGTTGCGTTATGCGCGACCTCGTTGTGCTCATGCGTTTCCTCGGGTTCCTCGTCGTCCTTCTTGCAAGCCGTGAAGCCCACGGCGAGAGCGGCCAGCAAGGCCAGCAGTTGGTTGGTCGTCATGTCAGTTGTTGTTGTTCAAATTGTAAGTGAGTCCCGCGATGAAGCGCTCCCGGTTCGGCACCATCTGGTCGCCATTGTCCTGCGCACAGGCGTGCTGCCAAGTGAGCGAAAGGCCGAACGAACGCCACCACAGGCGGGTGCTGAGGTGTGAGAAGAGAACGGAAGTTCCCGTGCCTTCCACGGGAGAACCATCCTGCTGGTCTTGCAAAGCCAGTTCATGGTAGGCCCCAACGGACGGCATCCATGTGAGCCGCTCGCTTTCGAACACGCGGAAGACCTCCGCGGTGGAACTGAGCCCATGTCCCATCGCATGGTCGCTGTCGTCCGTGCCGTTCACGCGGGCGATGATGCTCGTGCCTACGCCCCACGCCGCACCACGCCGGAGGTATTCCACGCTGAGCAACGCGTCCCAGGTACCGGTACCGGGCTGCATGTCATGGTCGAGAGCTTCACCATTCCAGGTCATATCGTGCCTGCCGAGCGGGGCCTTCACGCCCGCCCCGATGGTGAAGCGATGCCGGGTCTTGGAGGAGTCGCCGCTGCAGCGCGTATTGAAGATCACATAGCGCCCCATGACCAGCGGATCGCCGCTGGCGTAGACATCCGCGGTGCGCACCCCGTCGATGGACGCATAGTTGTTCACCAACGGGATGGAGGCCATGATGCGGAAGCGTTGGCCGAGCCAGAACTCGCCCCTCGCTTCCAGCACCGTGAAGAGTTCGGTGACCGCGGCCGTACCTTGCCCGGTGGTCAAATGTCCCCCGTGTTTGGAAAGGTCCGGCGTGGTGGCCGTGCGCACGTCACCTTGCAGGTAGCGCATGCGGTACCACAGTCCGAAGTTGTTGACGCGGTCGTGCGGTTGCAGGCCGAGGTAGAGGCCGCACACGTCGCACGCCGCTGCTTGGAGCGCCGCCAACAGCAGCGCGCCGAGCAGGATCGCTCGATGCATGAGTTCGGTGTTTGGATGAACGGATGCGCCCCTCATGGAGCGGCGCGCTGATCAACGGCCATCGGCCGCGTTCATCAGCACCAGGGCACCGGCTCGCTCACCGGAACACATCCGGTCAAGGTCGTTCCACCCTGATCGGGCGGGAGAACTGTCGGCGAAGGACCGACAACTGTCAACTGGAGCCCGGCGCGGGTTGGAATGGCGTCATCGAGCTTCAGTGCTCGCAGGGCTATGGGCAGGTCGCGTTCGCGCGTATCGACTTCCCTCAGCTTCTGGGAGAGGTAGCAGTGGCCATGACAGGTGCGCATCTCTTCCGGCACAAGTCGTTGCACGCAAAGTTCCCGGATGATGCGGTCCTGGTCCACCATGAAATCCAGTACGATACCCGCCGGGAGCAGCAGATGCCCCAAGAACACCAGCAGGAGAACCGGACCGAACGCGCGCATCGGTGGCGAAAGTAGGATGGTTGATCTTTTTGCGGCTGATGGATATCAAGCGGGGAAAGGCCGGACATAGCTTGCGCCTCGCCTGGCTTTCACACGGCCAAGGCGAATACCGCATGATCCGAGGCCTTCTCCCCTGTTCCGCACGCCAGAGCCTTGGCGTCAGCATGGCGCTACTGCTTTCGCCTTCGCTCTTCGCCCAGAGCTTCCAGAACAACTACGGCGCCGGCAAATACGAGGAGGGCGTGGCGGTGGTGGTCGATCAAACGGGGATCACTTCCGTGGTGCGCCACTACCGCGCCGGTTACGGCTACGGCATTCAACTGCTGCGCACCTCGCTCACCGGGACCGGTCCGGTCACCATCGACATCCCGCTGCCCGGTGCGGCCTTCCCCCAAAGCGCCGTACTGGCGGACGATGACATCGTCATCTGCGGCTCCATCATCCCCACCGGCCATTTCGATCACGACGCGTTGCTGCTGCGGGTGACCACCTCCGGGACCATTACCTGGACCTGGACCGGCAACAACCCCGCGGGTGAAGAACAGTTCCTCTGCGTGGACGCGCTCGATGATGGCTTCGCCGCCGGTGGCGTGTGGCGCGACGGGGCGGACAGCGATGCGTTGCTCGCGCGGTTCAACGGCGCCGGAGCGTTGCAGTGGCAGGACCACTACGGTACCGAAGCGGACGATCAGGTCCGGGGCATCGCGCACGACGCTGGCGGCATCGTGGCCGTCGGTTCGAAACATTTCGCCTTGGGCGAAGAGGCCGACAAGGACGTCTTCGCTGTGCGCACCGATCTGCTCGGTACCCAGCAATGGGTACGCACCTGGGGTGGCCTCCAGCATGACGCCGCCTTCGCCGTGATCGCGCGTTCGGACGGATCCTTCGTGTGGG
>JAGODO010000106.1 GCA_017998165.1 Flavobacteriales bacterium
GCCGCGCCTTGGTCTGAGCAGGTAAGCACGTCCAGGTCGCCATCGCCGTCCATGTCCGCCAGTGTTATGTCGTTGCGGCCGGTATGTTCGGGCCCGGTGATCAGCGTGAACGGACCACCGATGTTCCCATTCCCGAAATTCGGGTACCAGAAGATGTCGCCCGCCGTATTGATGGCCATCAGGTCCTGGAAACCGTTGCCGTCCAGGTCACCGAGCTCATGCCTTTTGCTGTAGGGCCATGATTGATCGAGGTTATCGAAAGGAAGCGCACTGGAAGGGAGGAAACCGTTGCTTCCGTCATTCAGAAGGAAAGCGACGGTGTCGGCCGATACGATGACGAAGTCCTCGTGGCCATCCGCGTTCAAGTCCACCGGTTCCAGGTAGCGGGGATCTATCGGAGCCATGCCGATGTACTGCGCAGAGGACGGTCCATCGGTACCGTTGTATGGTCCCCAGATCATGGAGTCCTGCACCACCCACAGGTAATCACCCGCCCCGTCGGCATCTACATCGATCGTCGTGATGGCGGTCGGCTGGGCGAACGTGTTCAGCCAGACCCCCGCAGGTGAGGTGAATGTCCCACCACCGCTGTTTTCCAGCGTGAACACGCCCCCCTCCACATCGTTCCCCGGCATGGAGCGCAACACGAGGTCCAGGTCGCCGTCGCCATCCAGATCGCTGACGTGTGGCAGGGTCATGTCCGGGAACATCTCGGCAAAGCGGGGGGCCAGGGAACGCACCGAATCCACGTTGCCCCCAGTGTTGCGCATGAACATCCACTGTTTCCATGTGCCGGTCAAGGGTTCCTGCCGCAGGGCCAGCAGGTCCAGGTCGCCGTCACCGTCCAGGTCTGCGGGAACGGCCTCCGCAACTGATCCGCCGGAAGGGGATAGCCACAGGTCCACGAACTGCTGAGTGACATTCCCTCCCGCATTACTAAGCACCGACAGCGGTACGGGTTTGGGCCCTTCCTGTGTCGGGCCGAACAAGTAGGATCTGTTGAGCACGACCCGGCCGTTCCCCAGTGTCGTGATGTGCTCCGGCCATGGCACCGGGTTCAGCCGCGTGGAATAGGTGTTGCAGTCGAGCGCCACGTGTAATCCGTCCGCGATGGTGCTCACAATGTCAAGTGGCCCGCTCCCGTTGATGTCCCCTACAGCATAAGGCTTGTAAGTATCCGATAGGAAGTCGAAGCATAGCTGGGCCCCGCTCAGGTCGCCTGTTCCGTCGTTCACCATGCAGGTGATGACCGGGGCTTGGGAGATGTCGGCATACCCCCATTCGAACAGCAGGTCCAGGTCGCCGTCGACGTCCTTGTCAACAAGGTGCAGCTGGTGGATGAAGGCGTCCGGAGAAGTAGATAGAGGAATGGGTGCCGCCAATGCGCCATTTCCTTCGTTCATGCAGCGGATGAGCCCTGAATTAGCGATGGAAGCGATCAAGTCCGGCCCCAGCTCATCATCCAGATCCCCCACGAGGATCTCTGTCGCCCCGTCACTCGGCTGAAGAAGGAGGGCAGTGAATACCCCTGATCCATCGTTCTTGAAGCAGATCAATGAATCAGGCGCTGTTGCCCGGGTCGCAGTGGCCATATCCAGGTCGCCATCCATATCCAGATCCGCAACCGCGAAGGTGTTCCAATATGGAGCGAAGGGGTGGTCTTCAGCAAGCAGTGTTTGTGGCGCGCTGAACGCTCCACCTCCGAGGTTGGCGCACCACGCGATGGAGTATGGTTCCCCGACCGTGATCACGATGTCCACATCGGCATCTCCATCCAGGTCGCCGACCTGTAGGTCGCGCAGCTCGGGCATGGCGGTGATAATATCCTGGATCGCGCCGTAGGAACCGCCTCCGAGGATGGGCAAGCAGGCCACTCCGTTGGAGCCGAGGAACACCAGGTCGAGCGTGCCGTCTCCATTCATATCCACCTTACGGAAACAGCGGCCCCCACCTGCTCCCAGTTCAGTGGTCACGGCCCATGTATTCGGCCCGGTCTGCTCGTACAACCAGAGCTCGCCGGCACCGTATACCAGATCGCCGTCACCATCGCCGTCCATGTCATGTATGACCTTGTCGCCAGCGGCGAACGGGTAGAGAAAGCGGTGTTCCGGACCCAGTTGGCCTTCGGCCTTCAGCCCAGGAAGAAGGAGGGTTACGAACAGCAGCTTGCGCATGGGGTCAGTGCATGACGATGCGCACCGTGCCTATCTGCCCGCTCCCACGCATCACCCGCAAGACGTACATCCCGCTCTCCAGGGGCCCGCGTTCGATCACGAGTTCGCGTCTTCCGTTCCCGGCCATGCTACGAACAACGCGTCCGTTCATGTCCACCAGTTCCAGGCGTGCATCGGTCGGGAGCGTCTGGCTGAAGAACACCCGTCCAACCGGGTTCAACGGGTTCGGCACCACGGCCATATGCAACGCGGTCGGCTCATCCACTCCGGATATCACCACCTGGAGTTCTTCGCTCAGCAACACGCAGCCGTATCCGTTCGTGACCTCCACCGAGTAGAGGCCGCTCTCGTCAGCGAGCAGTTCCTGCGAAGTGGCACCTGGAATGGCGAGACCATCCTGGTACCACTGGTAGCTCTCGCCCGCGCTCGCTTGCAGTACGTCCACATCCAGTTGCGTGATCGATGAACTGAACGCCTCGCAATCCACCAAGGTGGTCAGCGTGGTGTTTGTGATAACGGGTGCGTTGAAGTCGAAGTAGATCTCGGCGGTGTTGTGGATCTCCGTCAGGTTCGGCCGGTCCGGTAATGGTCGCATTCGGAAGCGCACATAGCCGTTGCTGCCTGCCATGTTCGCACCACTGTCCGGCAGGTTGATGTGGTCGTAGCGGAAGTTCAGTTCGCCGTCCTCCTGGATGAAGATGTTGGTGAGCGGGTGTGAGGTGCCGAGTACTTCCATGCTCTGCCAGTCGAGGTCGGCGCTCAGGCGGTCAACCAGCAGCACGTTGAAGGCCGTGTCCGTTCCGGTGTTCTGGAAGCGGATCAGGTAGTCGAGCCAATCCTGATCGATGGGTACGGCATGATGGACCCCGATACCCTCCGGCAATACGGACTTGTCATTGGGGTCATAGGCGCAGGTGATGGTCTGCAAACCCGTGCTATCGGCAAGCACTGTTCCCGTACTGGCGAATCCCGCTGTGGTGTAGGCCATGCCACCGGCTCCGACGGGACCGGCCAGCACATCCACTTGGAAGTGTTCGATGCCGAACCACGGCAAGCTGTCGAAGGCCCAATAGACCGTGTTCGCCACCACCGAATCAGCCTCGGGGTAGGAGGCGAGCACTGAGAAGTCCTCATCGAGTTGGAGGCTCACGGAGATGCCGGTAAGAATGGTGCTGCCCACGTTCCGCACGTCCACGTAGAAGGAGCCTTCCGTGTCGCAGCGCAGCAAGGTGCGGGAGAAGGTCAGCGCCTGTGCGTCCGCGTCGATCACCGGCCCGAGACCGAAGAGCAAGCTGTCCACGATGGGTTCGTTCACGTTCGCCTCCACGATGGCCGTATCGGGAACCGTGGTCACGTGGTAGATCGGCGGCAGCTCTGGCCACAATTGGTAGGTGACGCCGCTGTCCACCGCCATATCGAACCCGCCGAAGCTGTTCGTCCAACTGAGCACGCCAGCGGGGTCCGTGCCCATCGCGGCGAAGGCCTGCGGGGCATCGCTGGCATCGCGCACGCCGTCCTGGTCGTAGTCCTTGAACACATCGCCGCGCAGGCGGAACGCATCGAAGAAGTGGTTCTCCTGCCAAGCGATGCTGTGGAAGCGGCTCTCGATGAGGTCGGGCACCACATCGCCATTCACGTCGGCGATGGCCAGGGCAGCGGTGCTCTCCGCGCTGGGGTCCACCATGAACACCGGCCCCATGGTGCCGTCGCCATTGTTCAGGTTCGCATAGGTCTTGTGGTCATAGCCGTTGCTGCGCGCCCAGAGCGCATCCGGGAAGCCATCGCCGTTCACGTCGTACGCCAGGATGTGACGCGACGTGCCCACCGTGTGCGGAAGCAGCTCCAGTTCCGTGAAGGTCCCGGTGCCGTCGTTGAAAAAGCCGAACATGGCCGTTCCGCCGTTCATGGCGAGCAGGTCATTGTCCCCATCCCCGTCGAGGTCGGCGATGTCCAGCACGTTGAGACCGCCGGAAGGTGCGAGGGTGATCGTGGTGAAATTCGCGGCGCCGTCGTTGATCAACGCGTTCACCGTTGTGCCGAAATAGACCAGATCCGGGGTATCGTCGGAATTGATGAAACCAGCCTTTACCCGGGTGGCCCCCGTGATGTTCAGCGCGGCGTCCACCACTTCCGTGAAGGTGCCACCCCCTTCGTTACGGAACCACTTACCGGTGCCAACGAGGTCCAGGTCATAGTCGCCGTCGAGGTCCACGGGCAGGGCTGCAACCCCGCTATTGGGTAGCGTAACTGGCGTGAAGTGTCCAGTGCCGTCGTTCCAGAGCACGGCGGCTTCCGGCTTGTTGGTCATCAGCTCCGGGTAGCCATCGCCATCGAGGTCCGCAGCGTTGCAGGTGCTCGCCTGGTCCAGGTGTTCCATCACCACTTCCTGCTGCGCGAAGGTGCCGTCGCCATTGTTGGCATAGGTGGTGATCCAATCCCCATAAAAGCCCGCTGCCGCGATGTCGTTGTCGCCGTCGCCATCCAGGTCGGTCACGCTCATACCGCTACCCCCGCTCAGCTCGCGCCCGATGCGTTGGCGAAGCCCGAAGGTGCCGTCGCCATTGTTCGGATACCAGGCGATGATGCCCAGGCCATGGCAGATGGCCATGTCCGTGAGACCGTCCTCATTGATGTCCGCGAAGGCGTATTTCGTACCCGCCAGGTTGTAGCCGCTGAACAGTTCCACGTTCAACGTGCTCCAGGCCATGCCGCCGCCGTCATTGCGGTACCACTTCGCGTCGCAGTTGGTGCCGGTGCCCACGCACATGTCCATGTCGCCATCGTTGTCCACGTCCGCGAAGGGGCTGCCGCCGTAGATGGTGTCCGCCACGACGAACGCCGCGCTGCCGTCATTGGCGAACCAGCGTGTATCCGCGCTCCCGCCGTAGACGAAAAGGTCCTCGTCCCCATCTCCTTCCACGTCAGCGGCGAGGGCCGCCGCTGTGCCGGCGTAGTCGGTGATCGCCTGTCGCGCCCCGAAGGCGCCCGCGCCCACGTTCGGGTAATAGCCGCCGAGCGAAGCGTCCCCGCCCAGGACCATGTCCGGGTCCCCGTCCGCATCGAAGTCGGCGAACGTCGCGCTGATGGTGCTCGCCGGGGTGCCCGCGATGGAGCTGCCGTCGGCGAAGTTCCCGCCGCCATCGTTCAGCACCGTGCCGAAGAAGGTGGTGAGGACGTTGTCGTTCAGCACCCCGGTGCGGCCCACCAGGTCAGGGTCCCCGTCCCCGTCCACATCGCTCACGCCGGCCAGTTGCAGGTAGGTGTTGATGGTGTTGACGAAGGTGAACGTCCCACTGCCATCGTTGGCCCACCAGCCGCTGCGGCAGAGCACGTCGATGTCCCCGTCCATGTCCACGTCCAGGGTGTACAGTCGTTCGCTCGAGCTGAGGAAGGCGCTGAGGAGGGATTGCCGCTCACCGAACGTGCCGGTGCCGTCATTCGCCCACCAGTAGAGCTCCGCGTTCTCGTTGCTGATGATGTCCACGTGGCCGTCGCCGTTCAGGTCAGCGAACTGGAGGCGCCACGGATACTGCACATCGCTCACGAAGGCGAAATGCTGCGGGCCGAACTGCGCAAGAGCGGCGAAGGAGCAGGCGAACAGGAGGACAGTGGGTAGCGATCGGTGCATGCGGACAGGTGGGTTGGACGAAAGGTAGACGCGCAACGCCCGCCCCCGTTGCCACCCGCATCGCCTTCGGGCCATCCCTTAAGGCAACTGTTCCGCGCGGGTGTTGTTGGGGGTCGTGCTGCCGACGTTCACCAGCATGGGGTCGCGATCGTTCCCGGCACCGGTGTACTTGATGGTGCCGTCCATGTTCACGTCCGTGGCGCTGTACCCTGTGGTCGTGTTGTTCGGGGTGCTCCCGCCCACCACCACCAGGATGGCGTCCCGGTCGTTGCTTGTGCCCGTGTATTTCAGCACGCCATCGCGCACGGTGTTGCCGCACCAGAGCGCCTGCACAGCGTTCAACGGTTTCGTCGCGTTCGTTCCATAGGTGCCGGTCACGGGCGAAGCGAGGTCGATGGTCACCGGGGCATTGCTGAGCGCGAGGGCGCTGGCCGTCATCGCACCGAGGTGGTTGCGATGGCGCACGGCCACGAAGTACTGGTCGCTCGTTCGGGTGAAGGACACGGGCGATACGCCGTCCAAATCCACCACATCGCCATCGCGTTGGATCAATGCGCAGCGCGTGGCCAGAACATTGGCGGCGTTATTCTTGTCGCGCAGTTCCAACAGCACCCAATCGACGATCGCGTTGTTCCCGGTCGTGCTCAGCACGGCAGGGGCAACGCTTTCGCCACCACCGCCGTTCACCTGCGTGAAGCCGAGCCCGGTGTACGGTTCAGTGAGCGGTAGCAGACCCTTCACGCGCAAGCTGTCGTGCATGAGCCCCGCATTCGCATCGAACGGACCTTCCAGCAGGCAACGCACGCTCACCCGCACGTTCGCCTGCGGGACGATGAAGTCCGCCGTGATGGGGAAGTGGTCGCTCGCCGTGGAGGCGTCCATGGCGTTGAGGCCGAGCGCGCTGAGCGTGGCGGTCGGCATCACTTCGGTGCGCAAGGTGAACGACTTCGTCAGTTCAATCGCCGCATCCGTGTACAGCAGGTGGTCAAGCCTGCCGCTCGGGTACGCGCTGGTGTTGCTGCGCCAGGTGTAAGCCATGCGCGCATCGGTCTGTTCCAGTTCCGTGGGACTCGCGGCCGAGCCGTCCCAGTCCATCGGACCGTCCGCCCCATAAGTGGCGTTGTTCACGATGTCGCCGGTGAGCAGGGTGCTCATCTGTTGCACGTAGCCCACCGAGTTCAGGTCGCCGGCGTACACCATGGGCGTGTTCGCCGGCAGGGTGAAGGCGCCACCGGCATTCTTGGCATCCTGCACGAAGCGTACATATTCGTCCGCCTGGTTCTGACGGGCCGCATCGGCCGTGCAACAATTGAGATGCGCGGCCGTGAAGAGCAGGTCCGTCGCATACGACGAAGGCAGGTCGATGAGCGCCGCGTACTGGCGCGTGAGCGATGGCCACGTTTGTGTGATGGGCCAGCGCGAAGCGATCACCATGTCGTAGTCGTCCTTCGCCGTGTACCATCCCGTACCACCGATGGGCAGCCACGTATCCATCCGCGTCTTCACCTGCGCCGCCGTAGCGCTCACGCATTCGCTGAAGCCGATCACATCCGGTGCCAGGGCGGAAAGTATCCGCTGGTACGGGCCCTGCAACGAGGTGTTCGTGATGCCATCGCCCAGCACGTTCCACGCGGTGATGCGCAACTGCGCAGCATCTGCGCGCCCGACCGTGATGGGTGCCGACTGTACGGTAGGCGTACCGTCGAACGTGTAGCTGAAGACGCTTCCCGCGTTCGGAATCGCGTCCCCGCCGTCCGTTTCGCGGAAGAGCAATTTGATTGTGTTCGAACCGAAGAGCGCATTGCTCCCATCGGGCAGCGCGTTGCGCGCGATGGCGATCTCGAAAGTATTGCTCGTGGTGGTCGGAAGCGGCACCAGGTCCAGTGTGCTCCAGCTCACGTTGCTGCTCGCGCCGAAGTATTCGGTCACCGTGCGCGTGTCGAACTTCACCTGCACCTCCGCGCCATAGCCGGTCTGCACGGCCGTACCTGTTGCGGGGTTGTTGTCGCCATCGATGTAAAGCCGGATGGTCTGCGGTACCAGGTCGTCCTGCAGGTCCACCTCGCTGCCCACGGTGAGCTTGATGAAGAGGTACGCGTCATCGTTCGTTACCTGCATGCTCAGCAGGTCGATGCCCGTGGAAGGCGCGTTATTGTCCGTGTAACTGGCGAGGCCGGAAGACCAGTCTTCGAACCGGCCGTCCATGAGGATGGTGGTGCTTTGGGCATCCCCGAAAACCGTACGCATCAACAAGCTGGCCGCCGCCAAGGAACGGGCCATGCATCCCTGAGTGGGCACCACGTTCCACATGGCCGAAAAGTAGGGGAGATGGAGGTGACGCAGTGGACTGCCGAGGGCAGGGACCGCGTGCGCTTCGGGGTGCTGGCCCCCGACCGGTCATGTGGGTGTGAGGCGGTGAAGGCTGCACGAGGGTGCGCAGCCATGCGTGACGGACAACCGACAACCCACAACCGCCCCGCTCACTGCCCCACCCTCGTGATCCGCGCGCTGTACTTCCCCAGCGGGCCGCTGGCGGTAACAAACCAGCATCCCGAGGGCAGCTGCGCCAGCGGGAGGGCATGCGTGCTGCCCGCGACCTGCGGCACCGACCGGTTGAACACCATTCGGCCCATGGCATCGTGGATGGCGATGTGATCGATGGACTCTGGACCTGAACAGTAGAGCAGCCCGAGCACACCATCGTACCACACCTCCAGGCGCGCGGGTTTCTCTGGCACCTCGGTGGCCAGCGCGCACAGCTCATCCGTGCGCAACACCCACAGGTCGCTGTGCATCTGGCCAGCATTGTCGAACCCGCCGTACAGGTACACCAGGCTATCACCCGAGGGAATGGCCACCGCACCCATGCGGCCGCCCGGCGTGTTCAGCGGTGAGGAGGTCCCGAGCACACCGTACACCGCTGGGGGGTTCACCACCCCGCTGCCCCACATCCACGTCCAGTCGGACAGAACCGGATCATACCGCCAGACATCCTCCCGCAGCAGGGAGCCGTTCGTTCCGTTGCGGTATCCACCGCCTTGGAAGTAGAAGCGTCCCGCAGCGTCCTTCCACACGGCGGCCGCCTCGAACAAGGCGGGCGGGATGTTCGCGGTGCCCGGCACGCAGGGCGTTCCGTACTGGCCGAGGTCGGAGTCCAGGGTGGTGCCGCCCTTCCACGTCCATTGTGCGCTTTCGGGGTCGAACATCCAGAGGTCGTTGCGCGGGTAGTTGGCCCCATGCACCATGCCGCCGAAGAGCCAGAACCGACCGGCATCATCGGTCCAGTGCGTCCACACCCCGCGCCTGCCGGGCGAGTTTGTGGGCGATGGTACGTTCAATGTGCCATAGGATGTGCCCCCGCCTGTACCCGCCGCGCCGTGCATCCAGGTCCATTGGCCCGTGGCGGGATCGAAGCGCCACATGTCGTTGTACGCCTGGAAGAAGGGCATGGTCTCGCCGCCGTAGAGCCATAGGGATCCGTCGTTCGCGCGCCAGGTGGCCGTGTTCTCGTATCGGCGACCGGGCGTGTTGGCGGGGTCGGCCACACCCAGCGTCCCATACACGCCTTCCGAGCCGCTCGTGCTGTCGCCGTGCATCCATGTCCAAAGGCCATCAGACGGCTGGTAGCGCCACAGGTCGTTCATCTCGAGTTCGCCACCGCCGCCACCGAACAGCCAGATATCGCCCACCGTGTCGCACCACATGGCCGGCGCATACCCGCGCGCCTTCGGCAGGTTCGTCGGTGCCGCTACGCCCTTGGTGCCATAACTGCCGGCCGGGTTGGTGCCCTGCCCTCCGCTCACCCACGCCCATTGAGCGATCGCCGGATCGAAACACCACAGGTCGTTGATGCCCTGACCGAGTTTGCCATTGAACAACCAGAGACGGCCCAAAGAGTCAACGCATTGCCCGGGCGCATATACCGCACCAGGCGTATAGGACGGGTCGAACATGCCCGTTGGGCCGTATACCGGAACAGCGCCCGGAGTATCCGGACCGGCCACCCAGGTCCATTGGCCCCGCACATCCACAGCTGCCACCAGCGCCAGCGCACCGCACAGGACCGCGACCAGTTGTTCCCTTTTCACCATGCTGACAAGACGAAGATGCACCGCGTGCGTTGCCATGCGAGGGGGTTGCTCCGTTCGGGAACGGAGGACCCAAACGCGCGTGTTCCAATTCGTGTGATGCTCTGGAGGTTGAGGGATCCAGCGATCGTCACCAGATTGTCGCAGTGCTCCCGGCCGCACGGGACCGTGGGCTCATCTATTGAATGACCGGGGCCATTTGTGACTATATTATCTGCTGGCATGATAGCACAAGAGCATCCTGTTGGCGGTTTCAAACCGCCCAGCCACCAGAGACTTCGTCGAGTTGCCCGATGCAAGTCACAATTGACCCACGGCATCCCGGATGAACCCGGAGCCGCATGTGGGGGCCGGGAGCGCGAGAACGCTTGTGACAAGATGGGATCTTGTTGTTGGCCCTGGATGACCACCGGTCGGTTCCCTCCCATTGCGGCTCCATAGTTGCTCGAGAAGAGGAGTTGGATATTTCCACAATTCCTTCCGTGCTCAAGAATATGACCCCGACCGCGCGGCCACCGGCCCCGCGCAAAGCAGCATGTACAGGCTCGGACCAGACCGGGACAAGGTGCATGGCCAGTTCCTTATCCGCGCTGCGCGCGCTCATCCACTACCAGATACCTCCCTTTGCCTAGCTCCAACCCCTTCGCCTTCGGTGCGTTACGGATCCTTGTCCTATTGTCCGGCGCATATGGGCTTCCCTGCGGCATTTCCGCCCAGGCTCCGGTGGTGCGCACGCCCCACGTATCGCGCATGTGCCTGTGGAACGCGGACAAGCACGTATGGCGCGCGCTGCATCTGGGCCGCGACCAGGTGCGGCACCTGAACGTGATACGCCAACGCTATCCCGCCGTGATACAGGGGCAGTGGATGAACGAAGCGGACAGTGCCGCGACGAATACCCCTGATGCGGGACGGGTGGACCCCATCCCCACCCCATCACCTGCTTCACAAGGCCTGCGCGCACGGACCGCCGGCAAGAGTGCCGTCAACCCCTTCGGACCGGAAGCGCGCATGGAACGCCCCGGCCTGCAAGCTGAGTTGCGCGAGGTACTCAGCTACGAGCAGCTACGGCGGTGGGAAGAACTCTGCAACGCACGCAGGTAAGCCACGCGCTTTTCGGCCAAGGTGCAGCCCAAGAACCAGAGTCGGTGCTCAGTGCCACATCGATGAGGACCATCCTTGCCGTTGCGGATAGCCTACATTCACGGGTCGTTCCTGCACTTGATGCCCTCCCGTGCGCTCGTGCCGCCGCGCCCGGATCCTCACGAATGAACCCCGCAACCCTCCCTTTGCGCGACCTGGCCTCGCGGCTGCTGGCCGAAGAGATGGACAAGGGG
>JAGODO010000386.1 GCA_017998165.1 Flavobacteriales bacterium
GTCTCCTTCTTGTTGCGCACCCGGAAGAGCGGCGTCTGCAGGATGTAGAGGTGGTCGTTCTTGATGAGGTCCGGGAAGAACTGCAGGAAGAAGGTCATCATCAGCAGCCGGATGTGCATGCCGTCCACATCGGCATCGGTGGCGATGACGATGCGGTTGTAGCGCAGGCCGTCCATACCGTCCTCGATGTCGAGCGCGGACTGGATGAGGTTGAACTCCTCGTTCTCGTAAACCACTTTCTTGGTGAGGCCGTGGCTGTTCAGCGGCTTGCCCTTCAGACTGAAGACGGCCTGCAAATTCACGTCGCGACTCTTGGTGATGCTGCCGCTGGCGCTGTCGCCCTCGGTGATGAAGAGGGTGCTCTCCATCTTGCGCGGGTCGTTCTTCGGGTCGCTCAGGTGGATGCGGCAGTCGCGCAGTTTCTTATTGTGCAGGCTCGCCTTCTTCGCGCGTTCGCGGGCCAGCTTGCGGATGCCGCTCAGCTCCTTCCGCTCGCGCTCGCTCTCCAGGATCTTGCTCTGCAGCGCGTTGGTGGTCTCCGGGTTCTTGTGCAGGAAGTTGTCCAGCTTCGTCGCGAGGAAATCACCGATGAAGGAGCGCATGCTCTGCCCGCCGGGTTCGATCTCGAGCGAGCCGAGTTTCGTTTTCGTCTGGCTCTCGAACACGGGCTCGATCACCTTCACGCTTACCGCCGCCACGATGCCCGTGCGCACGTCGCCGGCTTCCCAGTCCTTCTTGAAGTAGTCCTTGATCACTTTCGCCACCGCCTCGCGGAAAGCGCCTTGGTGCGTGCCGCCCTGTGTGGTGTGCTGGCCGTTCACGAAGCTGTAGTACTCCTCTCCGTAGTGGCTGGCGTGGGTCATCGCCACCTCGATGTCGTCGCCGATCAGGTGGATGATCGGGTACAGCGGCTCGCCGTCCATCTTCGTGGTCAGCAGGTCCAGCAGGCCGTTCTTGCTCTGGAACTTCTGCCCGTTGTAGAAGATCGCGAGGCCCGTGTTCAGGTAGCAGTAGTTCCACAGCAGGCGCTCGATGTGCTGTTCGCGGTACTGGAAGTTGTGGAACATCGCCGGATCCGGCTCGAAGACCACGCGCGTACCGTTCGGCTCTTGCGTCTTCACAAGCTTGTTGTCCTTGCGCAGCACGCCCTGGTCGAACTCGGCCATCTTCAGCTCGCCCTCCCGCGCGCTCTCGATGCGGAAGTAGGAGCTCAACGCGTTCACCGCCTTGGTACCCACGCCGTTCAGGCCCACGCTCTTCTTGAAGGCCTTGCTGTCGTACTTGGCGCCGGTGTTGATCTTGCTCACCACATCGACCACCTTCCCCAGCGGCACACCGCGGCCGTAGTCGCGCACCGTTACGCGTGTTCCCTCGATCGTGACCTCCACCTTCTTGCCGTGGCCCATCACGAACTCGTCGATGCAGTTGTCCAGCACCTCCTTCAGCAGGATGTAGATGCCATCGTCATAGCTGCTGCCATCGCCCAGCTTGCCGATGTACATGCCCGGCCGCAGGCGGATGTGCTCTTTCCAGTCCAGCGACCGGATGTGCTCTTCGGAATAGTTCGTCTCGCTCATGTATTCAGAATGACCAACCGCAACGACGCGACGGCGCAACGAACACGCAACGGGTCAATGACGTGGCGTCGTGGCGTCGTGGCGGTTCAAGGATCACCACTTGTCCAACAATGACAAGGGTTTCTCCCCCGCCGCCACGAAAATAGCCGCGTCCCCCAACGGAACCGGGCGGAACGAGGAACGGGGTTATGAACGATCCGGGGGAGAGTTTTCAACAGGACCGCACCGGATCTGCATCGGCTACCGGTGAATGACGGCGCTGCCACCTAACGGCACCGCCCAAAAGCCTGACTCACGGGCCTACATCACCCTGGCCAAGCAAGCCTTCTGCCGTCGCTTGCCCATAGTAGTGATCAATTCCCCACGTTTCGGGAAGGGAACCTCACTTACTGACCGGGACAGGTGCCGGATAGCCCTTGTATGTCATGAATGGCGGCTTAGGGCTGTTAAAGACCGCGCCCAACTCCTGTTCGCAGAAGTTCTCGGCCCGGGTATAGTCCGCTTCGGCGATGATGCTGCCCGGATAAAGCTCGATCCGGTCTGGATAATTGTACATCAATCCCTCCAGCACCGCCAAGCGCATGGATCGGCCGATCACCATGGGCACATCATGCACCAGCGGCGTGCGCATGTTCTCCGCCACCACCTTCACAGCTTGGGGTGTAGCGATGAGCGATAGCACTTGGATGGCGTTCCCGAAATCGAACGCGTCACCTGCCGTCTTGGCCACTTCGAGTGCTTCAAGGTACCGGGCGTTCACTGCTGCGTCACCCAGGGAAGCCTTGGCCACCAACGCTGCTTGCTCATTGCGCCAATCGTCACGTTCGGCGAGTTTGTTCACCACGTCCCGGGCCTCCAAGGCGCCGGCCTTCGCCACCAGAAGGAACGCCTCATTGGTGGGCTTCATCTCAAGCGCCTGCGCGTATGCCGACGACTGGGCGGCCAGGTCCGCGCGCAACACGAGTTTCCGCAGATACCGCATGGCCTGTTCGCGCGCCACATCCGCTTTTGCCAGACCAGCGCCTGAAAGCAGTTCGATCACGCGCTTGTTCTTGATGGACGAGGCCCCGTTCCCCGCCGGGTCTGCGCACTGGGTTCCGATGTCCGCCAGCAGGTCCACGATATTCTCCCGCACATCGGCGCCCTCCTCCAAGAGGTGGTGATCCAGCACGCGCAGGGCCTCTGTATCCGGCTCGCTCTGTTGGCTCAGGCCTGTGGAAGGCGGCATGAAGTCTTTGCCCTCCTGGAATGAGCGGACATACCGCTCGGCGAGGTCAGCGGGGGTCTTGTCCTTCTGTGCGTTCATGTCGGTTTCAGATTGGGCTAGTGCAGCGAGCGCGGACAGTTGGATCAGGAGGGCGATCATTTATGCTCATGTGGATCTTTCACCGGGTAGTGGATCTGTTGCCACTGGTTCTCCACCCTATCCGGTTTGTAGTGCCACTTGCGCGGGTGGTAC
>JAGODO010000107.1 GCA_017998165.1 Flavobacteriales bacterium
GTGTACAACGGCAGCATCAGAACACGAACTCGTCAGACTCACGATGATAAAATAGGTGCCTTCGGGGCATTCATTTCCGGAATCATCCTTCCCGTTCCAACCCCGGTCCTTGAACTCCCCCAGTAGCCGACCCCAGCGGTCATAGACCTGAAGACTCCATAGCACGGTCGGTCCAGAGTTCCATGGAATAAAAAGGTCATTGACACCATCCCCGTTCGGACTGAAAACGTTCGGCATCGAATAGGTGTTCGCAGGAAGGACGACTTCTGGCAGTTCAACACATGATGCAGCACCCCAAGAGACTCCGGACATCGCAACCGTGCAGATCGGATCCACAGCGGCTGTTTCCGCAGATACTCCAAGCACATTGGGACCGACACATGTGACCAACTGTGGCCTTGGGCCGCAATCACCTTCTGTAATGATCGTATTTGCTCCCAGCCAGCCACCACCCCAACTACCCTCAAGATTGCCGACATGAACCACGCTCGTGACCTCGGTGAGGTTCGCATTGACTGAGAGCTTCACCAAGTCTGGCACAAAGGTCGTCATGTAGAGATCGCCATCGTACCAAGTGAGATCGCCAGACGAACCAACAGCGATGGAATCTATCTGCCAGGCATATCCGTCACTCGTTCGAATGCCCCAAAGCCAGCCGTAGTAGTCTCCAATCAGGGTGTCATTGTTCCAAGCGACCAACGAATTGGTTGACAAACCTGTCATCGTGCCGACAAACGTCAACGATGCGTCCGACGTATCGATTTCGTAAAGAGAATTACCATACACACCCCAAAGCCTCCCGCTTGGCGTCAGCGCTATATCCTGAAGCGGAGTGCTAGTAGTTCCGATCAGAGTGTGCTGACATGTTGTAGCACTCAACTTGATCAGTTCCGCCGTAGATGTGTTTATGAATAATTCGTCCTGCGCTTCTGTCACCCCCGCCAGAAAGCAAGAGACGAGAGCAAGAGCGATCTTGGACATCCAACCTGAGCGATTGCCTCACGACATCCAATTCGTCTTCCCCTCCGGGTTCCACTTCGTCGTCGTCTTCTTCAACTGCGTCCAGAATTCGATGCTGCTTTTTCCGGTGATATCGCAGGTCCCGAACTTGCTATCGTTCCAGCCGCCGAAGCTGAAGGGCTCGCGGGGCACGGGCACGCCGATGTTCACGCCGATCATGCCGGCACTGGCGCGTTCCATGACCTGTCTCGCCAGGCCACCGCTTTGTGTGAAGACGGCGGCCGCGTTGCCGTAGGGGTTGGCGTTCTCGATCGCGATGGCCGCGTCCAGGTCCTTCGCACGGATGATGCTGATGACAGGACCGAAGACCTCTTCCTGCGAAATGCGCATGTCGGCGGTCACATGGTCGATGATCGTGGGCCCGAGATAGTACCCATCCTTCGCACCGCCTTCCACTTGTGGGTTGCGGCCATCCAACAACACTTTCGCTCCCGTCTTCTCCGCTTCCGCGATGAAGCCCAGGATGCGCTCGTACGAAGCCTTGCTGATCACCGGACCTAAGTTCTTGCCGGGGATGAGCTTCTTCGCTTCGATGATCATCTGGTTGATGATGTGATCCACACCACCAATGCCGACCATCTGCGCGGCGGCCATGCAGCGTTGCCCCGCACAACCGCTCATGCTTGCGACTACGTTGCTCGCAGTCATCTCCAAATGCGCATCAGGCAATACGAGCAGGTGGTTCTTCGCACCGCCGAGGCAGAGCGCACGCTTCAAGGTGCTCGTCGCACGGATGTAAACGATCTTGGCCACTTTCGTTGAGCCTACGAAGCTCACGGCCTTGATGCCGGGGTGATCGCAGATGGCTTCCACGATCGAGCGGTCGCCGTGTACCACGTTGAAGACGCCATCGGGCAGGCCGGCTTCCTTCAGCAGTTCAGCGATGCGGATCGCGCTGATCGGCACCACCTCGCTCGGCTTCAGGATCATCGTGTTGCCCAGCATCAGCGCGTTGGGGATGGTCCAGTGCGGCACCATGTTCGGGAAGTTGAACGGCGCGATGCTCGCCACCACACCCAGCGGCTTCCGCTCGATGCGGCACTCCACGCCCTTGCTCACTTCGAGTACCTCGCCCTGCACCAGTTGCGGCAAACTGCACGCGAATTCCGTCAGCTCCATGCTCTTGTCCACCTCGGCGTACGACTCGTCCATGGTCTTGCCGTTCTCGGTGTGTACCAGCGTGGCCAGCTCCTCGCGGTTCTTCCACAGCAGTTCGCGGTAGCGGAAGAAGATCTGCGAACGCTCCTTGATCGGTGTACCGCTCCAACCCGGGAATGCGGCCTCGGCGGCTTTCACGGCCTTATCGAGGTCGGTCGCGGTCGAAAGAGGAACCGTGGAGATCAGCGTGCCATCCAGCGGCGACCGCACCTCCAATTTCTGTTGACCGTTCACATCGGGTTTGCCGGCCACGTAGTTGGTGACCTCCGGGTACTTCATGGTGAGCGTTGGCATGGCGTGTTGTAAGGGAGCCCGAAGCTACGACGACGAAAGAAGGCCGCCCTGGTGGGGGCGGCCTTCGTGTCGGGCAGGGTGCGGTCAGTGGGTAACGATAACGGAGACCGGGTTGTAGATCCCGAAGGTGATCCCGTTCAAGAGGCCATCAACAAAGCTGTGTACCGTCTCGATCTTGTAGTTGGCCGATCCACCGGCCATCGCCTTGGTATCGGACTGCTTGCCTTGGGCCAAGCCGAAAATGAAGAACGTGTTCTTCCCCTTCTCCACGGTCGATCCCGAAGGACCCGTTCCTACGATGTGGGTCTGGTGATAGCAACTGGTCATCGTGCAGACCAGTAGGGCACATGCGAAAAGCGTCTTTTTCATGGCGTGGTGGTTGTTGTGCTAAATGAACGGAACTTCCCGCGTTATCACAAGACCGCGCAGGGTGTGGCCACTCCCTGCGCATGACACCCCCGAAAAAGGCAGCGCCCCACCGGAGTGGAGCGCTGCCCAAGGGACTATCGACGTTCAGCCCTTCTTCTCTTCCATCGCCTTCATGCCGGGGCAGTCGGGCGCGCAGACGTGGCCTTTCTCACCGTGCAGGATGTTGTGCTTGTCGCCCTTGCACTGATCGTTGCACACGTGCTCCTTCTCGGCGGCCATGTCGTGCTCGCCGCCCATGCCCATGCCGAGGTCGCTCATCATCTTCATCGCGTCGAAGCCGCTCCAAACCTCCACGGCCTTCCCGTTCTCGAAGCGGACCACGTCGATCCCGGAAGCTTCCCAGGCCTTGTTGGTGGCGGGCATGCCCGGTCCCATATCCCCCGTGTTGGTGCCTTTGATCATGGCCACACCGCAGACCCAATCGCCGTCCACCAACATCACCTTACCCTCAGCTTTCATATCGGGGCTGCTGGCCAAGTAGGTCTTCATCGCTTTGATGTAGGCCTCTTTCCCGGAGCCCTCGATCATCGGGTCCGGATTGTGGTTCACGAAGTTGTCGGCGATGTACTCACCCAGCAGTTTCTCGTCGCCGGTGTTCCAGGCCTTGCCGATGTTCTCGAAGGCGGCCTTGTTGGCGGCCTCCTTGTCCATCAAGGCTTTCTGTTCCGGAGTGGGTCCGCCGCCACAGGAGGCGAGCAGCGCGGCCGTGGCCAGCAGGAAAATGTTCTGTGTCATGTGATACGTGTGGTGTTGGATTCGGGGATCGAATGTAACAACCGCTCCGGCCCGTTGGTCCCTCTACTTTCGCGCCCGCTTTCCCGCCCATCGTGCAACAACGGACGCACTCTTTCACGCTCGACACCTCGCGCCTCGATGGTGTGATGGAGCAACCGCTTTTCCGGGCCGTGGCGGCGGAGGCCAAGGCCCGTGGGATCCCCGCGTTCGCCATCGGCGGCTATGTGCGCGACCTGATCCTTGGCCGGCCATGCAAGGACATCGACTTCGTGGTGGAAGGCAACGGCATCGCCTTCGCTGAAGCCGTGGCCAAGCGCCTGAAGGCGGAGCCGGTACATGTCTTCAAGAACTTCGGGACAGCGATGTTCATGTGCGGAGACGCTTCGACGGGCCCTGGTTCGACGGGCCCACCAGGACAATTGCAGGTGGAATTCGTCGGCGCACGCAAGGAGAGTTACGCGCGCAACAGCCGGAAGCCCGAGGTGGAGCCCGGCACCATCAAGGACGACCAGGAGCGCCGTGACTTCACCATCAATGCGCTGGCCATCTCCTTGAACGAAGGCAGCGCGGGCGCGCTCGTGGACCCCTTCGGCGGCGTCCTCGACCTGGACCGCGGCATCCTGCGCACACCGCTCGATCCGGACATCACCTTCAGTGATGATCCGCTGCGCATGATGCGCGCCGTGCGTTTTGCCACGCAGCTCGGCTTCATCATCGACCCGCCCAGCTTCCAAGCGATCAAACGCAACGCCGAGCGCCTCGACATCATCAGTGCCGAGCGCATCCACACGGAGCTGAACAAGATCATCCTCACCAGGAAGCCGAGCACCGGTTTCATCCTGATGCGGGATTGCGGCCTGCTCGCACGCTTCTTCCCCGAGTTCCTCGAACTGCAGGGGGCGGAAGAGAAGGACGGTATCGGCCACAAGGACAATTTCTACCACACCCTTCAGGTGCTGGACAACGTGTGCGAGAAGAGCGACGACCTGTGGTTGCGCTGGGCCGCCGTGCTGCACGACATCGCCAAGCCGAAGACCAAGCGCTTCGACCCCGAGCACGGCTGGACCTTCCACGGGCATGAGGACAAGGGCGCGCGCATGGTGCCCGGCATCTTCCGCCGGTTGAAGCTGCCGCTCGATGAGCAGATGCGCTTCGTACAGAACCTCGTCGCGCTGCACCTGCGCCCGATCTCCCTCACCAAGTCAGAAGTGACGGATAGCGCCGTGCGCCGCCTGCTCTTCGATGCGGGCGATGACATCGATGCGCTGATGATCCTGTGCCGCGCGGACATCACCAGCAAGAACGAGAAGAAGAAGGAGCGCTACCTGCGCAACTACGAAGTGGTGATCCAGAAGTTGAAGGATGTGGAGGCCAAGGACCATGTCCGCAATTTCCAGCCCCCGATCACCGGGCAGGACATCATTCTGGCGTTCGGCATCGAACCCTGCAAGTTGATCGGCGACATCAAGACCGTGATCAAGGATGCGATCCTGGACGGCGTGATCCAGAACGATCGTGCACAGGCGTGGCAGCTGATGCTGGATACAGGCCGCAAACTGGGGCGCGAACCCCTGGCGGGCATGGAGCATCCATCGCTGGACCAGCCACAGGAGCAGGGGCAGTGATCAACGATTAGTTTCGCGCTGCCGTTGCCGCCTGCCACTGCCACTGCCACCTTCAGCCAATGTCCCTCTACCGTTTCCGCGTGATGATCGACGACGCCAGCGAGGCGTTCCGCGACATCGAGATCCGCCGCAACCAGACTTTCCTCGACTTCCACAAGGCCATCAAGAAGGCATTCGGGTTCCAAGGCGATGAGATGGCGTGCTTCTATGTCAGTGACGAGGAATGGACGAAGGGTGCGGACATCCCGTTGGCCGACCTGGGTTTCGCGGAGGACGGCAAAGTACCGGCGCTGATGCACGAGACGCAGATCGGCGACCACATGCGCGGGGCGAACCAGCGGTACGTGTACGCATACGACTTCCTTCACATGTGGATGTTCATGTGCGAGCTGATCCACACCGGCGAACCGGTAAAGGGCCAGCGCTATCCGAAGGTGGTGATGAGCGTGGGCACACCGCCCGGCGAACACAGCCGTATGGACGCCATCCTGATGCCGGATGAAGAGGAGGATATGCGCGAGGAAGCGACCGAAGTGTATGCCGAGGATGAAGGCCATGACGATGATGACCACGGAACGGACCAGGGCGAAGAGCATGACGAGTTCGGCCACGGGGATCACGATGGGCTGAGCGGGCACGAGGAGCTGCCGGACAACTACTGAGGCCACAGAGGCACAGGGGCACCGAGGTCACTGAGGCGTATCGCCATGCCCGAAGAGAACCCTACGCTGATCGTGATCGGAGGCCCAACGGCCAGCGGCAAGACGGGCGTGGCAGTCGCCGTCGCCAAGCACTTCGGAACGGAGGTGATCAGCGCGGATTCGCGGCAGTTCTATCATGCTATGCGCATCGGAACGGCTCGGCCTTCGGAAGAGGAATTGCTCGGCGTGAAGCATCACTTCCTGGGGCACCTCGAACTACAAGAGACCTGGAGCGCGGGTGAGTTCGCGCGGCAGGCCGAACCCGTTCTGAAGGACATCCTCGCACGCCATGGCCAAGCTGTGATGGTGGGGGGGAGCGGGCTGTACATCGATGCGCTGTGCAATGGGCTCGACCCCATCCCTCCGGCCGATCATGCTGAACGGTCGCACTTGCAGGAGCAGTTCCGTGATCACGGTCTCCAGCCCTTGCTCGATCGTCTGAATGAACTGGACCCCGATGGCTGGCGCAGCATCGACCGCAAGAATCCGCACCGTGTGATAAGGGCGCTGGAGGTGTGCCTGGCGAGCGGCCGACCGTTCAGCACGCAACGCACGGGGCCGCGCCAACGCACGGACATGCGCATCATCCGCCTCGCCCTCGACCTGCCGCGCGCGGAACTCTATGCCCGGATCGATGCCCGGGTGGACCGTATGGTCGACGACGGGTTCGCCGAAGAAGCCCGCTCGCTCCTGCCCTACCGCGCGTTGAACGCCCTGAACACGGTAGGCTACAAGGAGTTCTTCGCGCACTTCGACCTCACCCCAACCCTCTCCCGAGGAGAGGGGGCCGACTTGGACAAGACGATCGCCCTCATCAAGCAGCACACGCGCAACTACGCGAAACGGCAGATGACATGGCTGCGTCGCGATGCGACCTGGCGGTGGCTCCCGCCGGAAATGGACGCCATCAAACGCTCCCTGGATGAACAGTCATGATACTTGGGGGCGGCGGGTATTCTGGTTCCTGCTCGTGGCCGGGCTGCTCGACCGGCTGTTCCTGCTGAGCGGCTTCAGCACGCGGTTCATCGGCACCGACGATACGGTGATCTGGTCCGCAGCGGTAGCCTATGGGCACGGCGAGTTCCATGAACCCTATTTCAACGGACAGGATTATGGCGTGATGCTCGAAGCGCTCCTGGCCGCTCCCTTCGCCCGGGCCGGGGCCACCCTGCGGATCCTGCTGCCCACGGTAACGGCGCTTCTGGCCATGCTGCCCTTCTGGTCGTTCGCCTTCTGGAACCGGCGCCACGGACGCTTTACCGCCGCTTGCGTCTTCCTGGCCATGCCCGTGCTGCTTCCCAACGAATACGGGCTGATGACCAGCGTGACGCGCGGATGGGTGACCGGCACCGGACTGCTCGCCCTGCTGCCATGGATCACCGATGTGCGCAGGCCCTTGCCGCGATCCCTCCTCATGGGCTTCTCCGCTTCCCTTGCCTGCATGGTGAACCCGAACGCGCTGCCTTTCGCCGCCGCCTTCTTGGCGTGGCACATCTTCCAACAGCCCGCCTTCCCACGTCATGCCTTGCTGGTCATAGTCGGTACCGTGCCGTGTTGCGCCGCGCACATGCTCGCGCAAGCCTGGTGCGCCGAGCATCCGCACCGCATGGTGAACACGTTGAGCGGTTACCCGCTCACGTTCTACCCGGAAGGGGTCGCCGACGGCATGACCCGTTTGGACGCGCACTTCGAGTGGCTCACGCCCGTGGCTTGGCCATACGGGCAGCTCATCGGCGAAGCGCTGGTGATCATCACCGTTATCGCCGTGTGGAAACGCCGAACAGCCTTGGCGATCGCCTTGGCCACGGGGATCGCGATCATCGTCCTGGCCCTCGGCTTCGGCAAAACGCATGATGGCATCGGGAACGTGTTCATGCCGCTCTCCCGCATGTTCCTGGCCGTTCCGCTGGTCTTCTGTTGGGGCCTGTCGATGCTGCTGGACGGCACGCGCATTCGGCCTTGGCCCGCACGCATCACCCTGGCCGCCGCCCTGTGCGCCCTGATGATCAAAACATGCCTGCTTCCATCAACGATGAACGAACAATTGGCCGAGCAGGGACCTTGGTCCTCGGAGCGCCCATTGGCCGACTTCAACGACGATCTGGCCTGGTTGCGTGCCGTGTGCGCGCGCCATCAGGTCGGGCTGATCGTTCCGCTCTACGCCGATACGCGCATCGAAGTACACTACAGGGCGCTGCTGTACACGGCGCTGGACCGCAGCCTTCCACCGACCTACCTGACGTGGAAGGAGAACAGGTACTGGGTGCGGGAAGCCTATGCGGATTCTGTCGTGGAGAACGTACTGCTGGTCGCCGGCAGGGCTACCGGATGGGACCGGAACGCGCGCGCGCTCACTACGGCCATCGATGTTTCCGGTGATCGCCAAGACCGCTTTCTGCTGCTCTCGGGTAATACGTTGCCGACCGACAGTCTCGTAAGCTACGTGCTCGACCGGAAGTAGTCCCCGGCCGCTCAGACCTGAACGCCGACCAGTGTCACGTCATCCAACTGGTCAAGCCCGCCTTTCCACTCCAGGAAGCCGTGCTCCAACGCGCGCGCCTGGCGGCAAAGGTTGTCCCCGGTCACCCGCGCGATCATCTCTTTCATCCCTGCCGTCTTCAGCTTGCGGCCTTGTGGACCACCGAACTGGTCGGCAAAGCCATCGCTGCCCAAGAACAACCGATCACCTTCGTGCAAGGCGATCAGGTGCGGGGTGAAGTCGCGCATGGTGCCTTCGTGGTAGCCGACCGGTATGCGGTCGCCCTTCACCTCCTCCAGTCCGCCACCGTTCGCCCGCACGATGTACAGGGGGCACAGCGCGCCGCTGAACTCGCATTCGCGCGTTACCCGGTCATAGGAGATGATGCCGATGTTCATGCCATCGCGCACATGTGAATCGCCTTCCTGGTGCGCGAGGGAGCGGAGGAGTTCCGAGCGCAGCTCGCCGAGCACGCGGGCGGGTGAAGTGACCCCCCGCCCGCTCACGATCCCTTGCAGCAACGTGATGCCGGTCATGCTCAACAACGCCCCCGGCACGCCATGCCCGGTGCAATCGGCCACGGCAAGGATGCTCTTCGGCCCTGCCTGCGCGGTCCAGTAGAAATCGCCGCTCACGATGTCGCGCGGCCGGTACAGGATGAACGCGTCGATGAAGCCGGCGCGCACTTGCGAAAGCGAAGGCAACATCGCTTGCTGGATGCCTTGCGCGTAACGCAGCCCGCTGAGCAGTTCGTTGTTCTGCAGTTCCACCAACGCGTTGCGCTCGGCGATCTCCTGTTGCAACCGCAGCCTTTCGCGTATGTCCCGCATGTACAGCACCACGGCCGGGCGGCCCAGGTGCTCCGTCACTTTCACGCTGCATTCCACCGGCAGCCGTTCTCCGGCGGCCGTTCGGAACGGGATGTCGTCGTACACCAGACCGCCTTCGGACCACGCATCAGCGATGCGCAGGGAACTCCTGTCGAGATCCTCGGGGAAGTGCAGATCGAAAATGCTCTTGGTGGAGAGCGCTTCCAAGGAATGCCCGAGCAGGTCCGCCGCGCGCTGGTTCGCCAGGTGGATGCGACCATTGGCCACGTTGAGCACGATGGCGCCGTCGAAGGCCTGATCGAACAGGCGCTTGTATCCGTGCTGGTCGTTCGGCGGGGGACCCGGAACCACCCGCTTGCGGATGAACGCGAACGACACCGCGCCCACCGCGATCAGCGATGCGAGCAACGGGACAAGTTCGTGCCAGTTCATGCCGCGCGTTCGTGGGCAAGGTCCGTGGAGGAGGGATCCGCTTGAGGAAGCTGGTCGAGCACGCCGAAAATGAGCGTGGGGTCCAGGAACTCACCGATGCGGTCGGGGCGGCTCACGTAACGTACGATGCCGTTCACATCAACGAGGAAGGACGCCGGCAATGGGATGCCCTCGGCATAGTCCACCACCGTTTCGATGGCCGGGTTCTCATACACCACACCGTAGCGCTGTGAAACCTCCTGTGAGCTGTCCGAGAGCAACTGGTATCCTACGCCGATGCGTCGAACCATGTCGCGGTTCGCCTCCACGCTGTCCGGCCCGATACCGATCACGTGTACCCCGCGCGACTTGAAGCGCTCGTGGTGCTTCTCGTAGGTGCGGAGCATCATGTGGCAGCCCGGGCACCAATCACCGCGAACGAAAATGAGCAGCACCGGATGCCGGCCCTGATGATCGGACAAGCGCACGGAACCGCCCTGCTGGTCGGGCAGGATGAAATCCGGGGCCACCATGCCGGGTTGAACACGGTAGCCCTTCCGCGTGCTGCGGCGCATCATCACCGCGTCCTGCATGTAGCTGGCACAGAGAAAGACACCGGCCCCGAAGGTCACCAGCGGGAAAAGATGGGTGGTGATGGTGAACGGCGCGTTCAGCCAGGTGATGGAAAGTGGCACGGCGGACGCGCCCAACAGCACGGGCTCCATCCAGCGCTTGTTCACGTAGGTGAAGACCGGCAGGTAAGCCTGGCGAAGAACGATCGCCAAGGCGCTCAGCGCCAGCGGTACGGTTGCCGGCCCGAGAGCGCCGGAAGCGACGTCGATGGAGATCCCGAGCCCGGCAGCACTGCCGATGATCATGCCGAACTGGAAGCGGCCCGTGTACTTCTTGAACTCCGCCAGGGCCAGCACCTGGGCTACCAGGAGCAATGCACTCCCGGCCAGACCGTGGGTGGTCCAGATCAGGCTGGAACCCACGGCCGACAAGGCCACGGCGGTCCACGTAAGGGGTTGATGCAAACGGGTCATGCGCACGCGATCGCGCTTCTACGCGCGGAAGACCGGTCAAGTTCCCGGCCAGGGCCCCTGCCCCGATCGGGGTATGTGAAGCGACCGGATGTTCAGGCACCTTTGCGCCCATGTTCAGGAAATGGTCGTGGGTTTTGCCGCTCCTCGTTGCGTGCTCAGCCCCGCAAGCGGAAGAAGAGAAGGTGGTGAACGTGTACACCCATCGCCACTATGACACGGACAAGCAGCTCTTCAACGATTTCGAGCAGAAAACCGGCATCAAGGTGAACGTGGTGATGGCCGAGGACGATGACCTTCTCAGCCGATTGGAGGCCGAAGGCGCGAACAGCCCGGCCGATGTGATCATTACCGCCGATGCCGGGAGATTAGGCCTGGCCGCACAACGGGGTTTCCTAAAACCCGAACGCGACTCCGTGCTCGAAGCCAATGTGCCCGAGCACTTGCGCGATCCCCAAGGCCG
>JAGODO010000387.1 GCA_017998165.1 Flavobacteriales bacterium
GAGGTCCGGCGCGCAGCAACGGAACGCGAACACGATGCCAAGGCCCAGACCAGCAGTGAGGTGCGCTGGCTGACATGGGATTCAGCGTGGCGGCTGTTCAAGGAACGACCGCTGTCCGGCACAGGCACCGGCGATATCAAGGACGAACTGGTGCGCGACTACATCGCCCATGACTTCACCACGGCGGCAGAGCATCGGCTCAATGCCCATGACCAGTTCCTGCAGACCGCGGCGTGCCTGGGCATCCCCGGTGCGATGCTGATCCTTGCCATGGTTGTTGTGCCGCTCCTGGCGCGTGGTCGCCGCGATGCGCTCACGACGCTTTTCCTGCTCATCTGCGCAGTGAACTGGGTGGTGGAGAGCATGCTGGAAGTGCAGGCCGGTGCGGTCTTCTTCGCGTACTTCGCGAGCGTGGTCCTGTGGTCAGGGCCAATGGACCGATCTTCGCCGCCACCTACCCGTCCAATGGTCAACGCATGATACCGTTCTCGCCACCCCGCATCGACGAACGCACCATCGCGGAGGTGACGGCCGCCCTGCGCAGCGGGTGGATCACCACGGGGCCGCGTACGAAGGAGTTCGAGAAGCGGCTCGCGGCGTACTGCTCCGTCCCGAACGTGATCGCTTTGAATGCCTGGACCAACGCATGCGAACTCGTGCTGCGCTGGTTCGGCATCGGACCGGGGGATGAGGTGGTCGTGCCGGCTTACACCTACTGCGCTACGGCGAACATCGTGCTCCATGTGGGAGCGAAGCCGGTGATGGTGGACGTGCTGGATGACTTCACCATGGACCCCGCGCAACTGTTGCTGCGGATCTCCGATCGCACCAAGTGCATCATTCCGGTCGATATCGGCGGGCTCCCGGCGGATATACGATCGGTGATGAGCGCGGCAGAGGCCGCGCGATCATTCTTCAAACCGGCGAGCGAACAGCAGGTCTCGCTGGGGCGACCGCTGGTGCTGAGTGACGCGGCTCATTCCTTCGGCGCGCGCATTGGCGGAAGGCCTGTCGGAGACCAAGCGGACATCACGGGATTCAGTTTCCATGCGGTGAAGAACCTGACAACGGCGGAAGGCGGAGCGCTCGCGCTGAACATGCCCTTGCCGTTCGACAACGCCGCGCTGTACAAGCTCTTCAATACGATGAGCCTGCACGGGCAAAGCAAGGATGCCTTGGCGAAGACGAAGCCCGGTGCTTGGCGCTATGACGTGGAGTTCGCCGGGTGGAAATGCAACATGACCGACCTGCAAGCGGCCATCGGATTGGTGGAGTTGGAGCGCTACGAGAGCGAGACCCTGGTGCGCCGACGAGCGATCTGCGACCGGTACGAGGAGGCCTTTCAAAATGATCCCCGCTTCGTCGTGCCGGTGCTCCAGGATGGCGGTCGCACGAGCAGTTTCCACCTGTATATGCTGCGTGTGACCCACGCCACCGAGGCCCAGCGCGATGCCATCATCTCCGCGATCTCGGAACGCGAGGTGAGCGTCAACGTACACTTCATCCCGATGCCGATGCTCACGGTGTACAGGAACCTCGGCTATCGCATCGAGGACTACCCGAACACGTATCGGCACTACAGCCGCGAGATCAGCCTCCCGGTTTATTACGACCTGACCGATGCCCAGGTGGACGAAGTGGTCGCCGCCGTCAAGGACAGCGTACGCGAGGTGATGGGGGCATGAAGCGCGCCTTCGACATCGCCTGCGCGTTCACGTTCCTGGTGCTGCTTTCTCCCTTGTTGCTGATCGCTGCGGGCTGTGTCGCGGTCACCTCGCCCGGTGGCTCGTTCTTCCGCCAAACGCGGGTGGGAAGGGGAGGGCGCGACTTCAGACTGTTGAAGTTCCGCACCATGCGCATCGGCAGCGAGGCCAAGGGGCAGCTGACCATCGGGGGGCGTGATCCACGGGTGACACGGGTCGGTTACTTCCTGCGCGCATCAAAGCTGGACGAGTTGCCGCAGCTCTGGAACGTTCTTGTCGGTGACATGAGCCTGGTGGGTCCACGACCCGAAGTGCCGAACTACGTCGCATTGTACTCACCGGAGCAACGAGCGGTGCTTTCCGTTCGCCCGGGTATCACCGGCATGGCGAGCATCGACTACATCAACGAGAACGAACTGCTCGCGAAAGCGGCCGACCCCGAAGGGACGTACATCCACGAGGTGATGCCCGCCAAGCTCGCGTTGGACCTGCGCTATGTGCGCGAGCGGTCCTTCCTGCTGGACCTGCGCATCATCGCTGCTACGGTCAAGCGCGTGTTCTTCGGATGGTAGAAGCCATGTGCCCCCACCGAACAGCGGGGGCACATCGAAAAACGGTGTGTGGCGATCAGTGTACCATCAACTTCCGCACATGACGCCCTTTTCCACCGGACGCTACCAAGGTGTAGCAACCCGATGGCTGGCCTGAGAGGTCAAGTTGTACCTGGGCGACGCTCGTCCGGAAGGAACGAATGACGCGACCGGCAAGGTCGAGGACGCGCACATCCACCTGCCCGGTGTGGACGAGCGAGACGGTGAACCGGCCATCACTGGGATTGGGGAACACCTCCACGGACCCGATGCTGCCGATCTCTTCCACGCCCACCACGAACTCATCCTCGTTGAAGCCGATGCCTTTCAGGTAGGTGAATCCGCAGGGCACATCGGCGAAATCTCCGGGAGTGGCGAATGCAGTGGGCAGTTCGTACTGGTAGTCGTCGCCAGCGCTGATGCAGACCGGGCTCACCGTGTGCCACCAGGCGACAGCATCCGCATCCGTGCCGGCGGAGAGCGAACGTACCTCCGTCCATAAACCGGTGTTCACGTCGTGCCCGACTCCGTGGATCTCCGGAAAACTGTTCGTAGTAGCTCCGTCATAGGAGCGGTTCCAGGTGAAGAACAGGTGGCTGCCATCGGCCGTACGGCTTGCTTGTGGATGATCGTCCTGGTACGGGCCGTCGCTGCCATCGTTCATAGGCCATTGCAGATCGGTGGCTGGTTTTTCGCTCAGCGTGGCGATGGTCCAGGTTGTTCCATCCGTCGTGGTG
>JAGODO010000388.1 GCA_017998165.1 Flavobacteriales bacterium
GCTCACCGCGCTCCAGTCCGTCCTGGCCGAATCCATGATGCCCGCGATCACCGAAGGGTTGTACTCGATGCAGCGCTTGTGCCCTTTGATGAAGGCGATGGCGGTCGGGATGGCCGCGTTCTCGCGAACGATGAAGTCGGGCTGGAGCCCGGAGTAGCGCACGATGCGGTACACTGCGGACTTCGCCGTTTGCTCACTGATGCGTGATTGTGCGTTGCCGGACAAGACCAGCAGCGAGGCACAGCAGAAGAACCACGCGCGCAACATGCGATGGAAGTTAGGCGGCCGGACCGCAGGAGGCAGGAGAGCGGTTGCACACCCATGCCCGGTCCCCTGACCGGTCGTTGGCGCTCAGTACTGCTCGCGCGAGCTGAAGAAGAAATGGCCTTCGATCAGCGCATTGTCATCGCTGTCGCTGCCATGCACCGCGTTCTTCGCCTTGCTCTCGGCGAAGCGTTTGCGGATGGTGCCCTCTTCAGCGTTGGCGGGATCGGTGGCACCGATCAGCTTGCGGAAGTCCTCAACCGCATTGGCCTTCTCCAGGATGACCGCGTAGATCGTTCCGCTGGCCATGTAGTCCACGAGTTCGCCGTAGAACGGACGCTCCTTGTGTACTTCGTAGAAGGCCCCGGCCTCCTTGTGGGAGAGGCGGGTGTACTTCAAGGATACCACGCGGAATCCGTTCGCCATGATCATGTCCAGGATCTTCCCGGCATGGCCAGCGGCCACGGCTTCGGGTTTGATCATGGTGAAAGTCCTGTTGCCGGCCATAGGGTGTTGTTGAAAAAGCGGCGCAAAAATAGACGGCCCCCGCAAAGGGCGGGGGAGAGCACCACATTTCCTTCGCACCGCCCTGCCCGGCGCGGGGAGTACGCACTTTCCACCATGCATATGCGCTTTCCCCAGGTCACGGTCGTTCTCATCACGGGTCTTTTCCTCGCTTGCGGCGACGAGCCCGGGCAACAGGCGGCAGCGGAGAAGGCCCCCGCGTTGGTGATCGGGGGCGAGGACGCTTCCGCCCAAGCCAGCAGCATCTATCAGATGCCCACGCCCAACGAACTCTTCGCCATCGTACGCCAGCTCAACGGCAAAGGACAGAAGAGCGCGATGAGCGCGGCCCCGAAGGCGGACCGCTTCGCCACCCTTCCCGGTCGGGCGTTGAATTTCGGGGTCTACGCCACGGACATGGTGTACGCCAGCAATTTCAAGCTCACAAGTGAAGTGGTGCGCTACTACCTCGCGTGCAAGGACCTCGGTGGCCAGCTCGGGCTCGCCAACGCGTTCAACAGCGATGTGCAGCAGCGCCTGGAAAAGAACCTGACGCACGGCGATTCGCTCGATGTGCTGGCCAACGACGCCTACTACAACGCCTATCAGAAGCTGCAGGCCGAGCAGATGGGACCGACGCTCGCGCTGGTGCTTGCCGGAGGTTGGGTGGAGAGCATGCACCTGGTGATGGCCCAGTTGAACGGATACGATGAGAACAACCCCTTGCTGGCGCGCATCGCGGAGCAGAAGGTGAGCTTGGAACAGCTCATCGATATGATGGGGGCCTTGAAGGACGACGTGAACGTGGCCCCCACCCGCCAGCGATTGATGGCGATCCGGGACATCTACGACCAGCTGAACGTGGTACGCACACCCAACAGCGGCAAGTCCTCCAGCGGCCGCATGGTGCTGGGCGATGACGTGTCGATGTCGATCACCGCGGCCCGCTACGACGAACTGAGGAACGCCGTGACCGCTTTGCGGGACGCGATCACCAAAGCCGAGGACAGCACGGCCAAAGCTTGAACCCACAACGTTCGCCGCACGGTGGACATACCCGTATGAGAAGCACACTGCTCACTGCCGCCGCCCTGTCCACGCTCGGCCTTTTCGCGCAAGATGATTGCGCGGAGTTCCATCGCTTCAATTGCGAACGCTCCACGGATACCCGCTTCAGCATGAACGGCCAGAGCAAGAGCGCCAGCGTGCAGATCGGGGTGCCCACCGAGTTGAACATCATCGTGTACAGGGGCCAGGACTACCGCATCGCCTTCTGTTATGACGAGAAGGTCATCGGCGACCATGTGGTGGCCCGCCTGATCGAGAAGGTGCGTGAGCCGAAGGACGTGAGCGAACAGGTGATCAAGAAGGAGGAGTTGCTGGACGCCAACGGGAATCCGTCCGGCACGTTCAAGGAGAGCACGGTAACGGAGACCAAGCGGATGTTCGAGGATGTGGAGAAGGAACTCTGGAAGAACGAGGACCACGAGATGGCCGACGCCATCGAATTCACCGCTACGGCCACCAAGCGCCTGATCGTTGAGGTGACCGCCCCCGGCGCGGTGAACCCCAAGCCCAAGCGCAGCGACAAGAAGTTCGACATCGGTTGTGTCGGCATCCTGATCGAGCACATGCCCACGCCGGCGATGGGCTTCGACGACAACAAATAGCCGAGCGGCAAGCGTTTCCATGGGCGGCTATCTTGGCCGCCCATGCTTTTTCCATCCGCTCCCGCAGCGGCCGTCGCGTCGTTGCGCGAGCTTCTGGCCAGACCGCGCTCGATCGCCATCATCACGCATTTCAACCCGGATGGCGATGCGATGGGCAGCAGTCTCGGGCTGTGCGCGGTCCTGAAGAAGCTGGGGCACGATGCGCGCGTGGTCCTTCCCAACACGCCGCCATTGAATCTGCGTTGGATCCCCGGGGCGGACCAGGCGATCGCCCATGATCGGGAGAAGGAAGCCTCCGATCGGGCGGTGCGCGAAAGCGATCTGCTCTTCTGCTTGGATTTCAACAAGCCTGACCGTGTGGGGGGCTTGGAGGACGCGGTGCGGGCGGCCGGCACGAAAGTGCTCATCGATCACCATCGGCATCCGGACAGCTTCGCGGCGGTCTCGTTCAGCGACGTGGAGGCCTGTTCAACCGCACAAATGGTCTTCGACATCCTGAGCGCGCTCGGACATGCGGACCTCATCGACCGCGATGCCGCGACCTGTCTGTACACGGGGATCATGACGGACAGCGGTTC
>JAGODO010000389.1 GCA_017998165.1 Flavobacteriales bacterium
CGTGCACCACGGTCCGCAGAGCGCCTTCACGCAAGCCTTGGGGCGCGATGTGAAAGGCAAGGCCTCGTTGGTCGTGTACGCCATCGGACTGGCCGCGGCGTGGTGGGTCTCGCCCTGGATCGGTTTCTCGGCCTTTGGTCTCGTGGCCTTCCTCTGGTTGATACCCGACAAGCGCATGGAGCGCGCGTTCAGCCAGCATGCCGCCACGACCACCAGCCAGCACGAACGCAATTCATGAACGCATGACCACGGACCTCTACAAGCAAGTCTTCGAGAACAACAAGCAATGGGTGGCCGACAAGCTGTCCGTTGATCCGGCCTATTTCGAAAAGCTGGCCCAAGGGCAACATCCGGAGTTCCTCTACATCGGCTGCAGCGACAGCCGGGTGACCGCAGAAGACCTCATGGGCCTGAAGCCCGGCGAGGTCTTCATCCACCGCAACATCGCCAATCAAGTGGTGCCGCTGGACGGCAATGTGAACGCCGTGGTGCAGTACGCCGTGGAGCACCTACGCGTGAAGCACATCGTGATCTGCGGCCACTACAACTGCGGCGGGGTGAAGGCCGCGCTGGAACCGAGCGACATGGGCCAGTTGAACAACTGGCTGCAGACCTTGCGTGACGTGTACCGTCTGCACATGGCCGAGCTGGATGCCATCACCGATGAACGCGCGCGCTTCGACCGGCTGGTGGAACTGAACGTGCTGGAGCAGTGCATGAACGTGATCAAGCTGGATCACGTGCAGAAACGCTGGTACAAGGAACGCCTGCCCATGATCCACGGTTGGGTCTTCGACGTGCGCACCGGTCAGCTCAAGGACCTTGGCCTGAACATGGAGCAGGAGTTCATGGCCATACGCAAGGTGTACGACCTGAAGCCGGGCGTATGACCGACTGATGGGATCGGTTGACCGCGTTCAGGGGAGCTGTGTGTTCGGGCTCATTCCCGAACGTTCCGGACATTATACCACTGCATCAGCTTTTCCCATACGGCGACGGGGGCACCGGTGTCCGCATCGCGCAGGTCGTGCCCCGCGTTCGGGAAGCGCTCGATGGTATGCTCCGGATGGCCTTCGGCCATGATGGCCCGCAGGTTCGCGACGGAGACGAATGTGGGCACGCTGCCATCCCGGTCGCCCAAGAGCCACAGGGTGGGTACATGCAGCTGTCGCCAGATCGGTAGCGGGTCGAAGACCGCGGGGCCATCAAAGGCGAGCACCTGTGCGGTCAGCTGCTGGTCCGGTGTCGCCGCAGGCGGATCCCCGGTGAGGTGACTGTAGTACCCTTCTTGCGCGGTGCTCATGGCCGGTCCGGAGAGGATGATGTGGAAATCCGCCGGCCGTTCCAGACGAGCCGAGGCCAGCGGGATGATCCATCCGGCCTGACTGGCGCCGAAATAGCCGCAGGGAACGCTCTTCATCCCGGGCCTGTCGCGCAGTGTGCGCAGCATGGCCTGGGCGTCACTCGCCAGTTCATCGATGATCACGTCCATGGGGTGTTCACTGCCCGCGCGGTAGTTCCCTTCCGAACCGCCGCAGCCGCGCTTGTCGTAGGCGAGCACGGCATAGCCAAGCCGCACCAGCGAGCGTACATCGCCGCGCACCTGATCGCGGGTCAGCGGACCTGATCCGTGCACGAGCACCACGGCGCCAATGACCCGATCCTGCCAGCGCGGGATGTGCAGCGTTGCGGCCAATTGGATCCCATCCGCAGCCGCAACGCGGATCGCCTCGCTCCGCATGATCAACGGCCGCGAAGGATGGAAGGCCAGGAAGGCGGCACAACCCAGAAGGCCGATGCAGAGAAAGAAGATCTTGCGCGTGCGGGACATGGGGGCGGTCTCTCAAAGATCGCACCACGAAGGGCACCCGGAAGCGCTTTTCCCGGTGTTGCGGGAACGAACGGGGCAGCATGCGCGCTCAGTGGCTTCCCGCACCTTCGCGCTCCAAGTCCGCGACGATGCTCGCCGCATGCGCGTTGTTCGGGTCCATCTGCGCGGCACGCTGGTAGTGGATCAGCGCCTCGCGCTTATCGCCGAGCTTCAGGCAGGCCTCGGCGTAGCTGTCATATACGTTCGAGCTCTTCGGATAGAGCTTCGTGTTGATGAAGAAGAGATCCCGCGCCTGTTCGACCTTGCCGGCGTTCATCAGCTCATAGCCGAATACGTTCAATCGCTGTTCGTTCACGGCTTCGTCGTTGGGGTCCGCGGCCAGCAGCGCGGTGTAGGCCTTCAGGGCCGCATCACGATCGCCGCGTTGCACAAGCTCGAAGGGCACGAACTCGTTGTCCTTCATGCGGGGCAGTGTCCCGAGGACTTCGCCGTCCTCTCCATCGCTCACACGCAGCGTCATGCTGCCGGTGGAGTCCGGCACGAATCGGCGGCGGCGCTCGTCCATGCGGCTCACGAACACCCCTTCACCGATATGCACCAGCTCGGTCGCGGGTTCGCGCAGTGGTTCGCGGAAGAGCTTGCCATCGCGAACGACAATGTTCACCGTGTTATCACTGCCGCCTTTGTAGCGCCCGGTGAGCGCTTGCATCGCGGCGGGATCCATCGGCACTTGCTTGTGCGGAGGCGACACGCCGGGCCAGTCGTATGCGCGCATGACGGAGCGGACCACCTCGTGCATGAAGTCCGGCTGGTTGGCGTTGATGAGGATCACCACGCCCTTGCCGCTACCAGCATGTCCGATGATCTCGCCGCAGAAGCCTTCGTTCCAGCCGCCGTGTTCGAAGTAGCGTTCGCCGTGCAGGTCGATGAGCGAAAAGCCCACGCCGCCGTGTGGTTCCACGAAGGGCTCCACCATCTGCTGGGCGGTTGCGCGTTTGATCACCCTGCCGCTGTCGGTCGCCAGGGTCCTTTGCACGTCGATCACGAACCGCGCCAAGTCGGTGGCGGTGGTCCACAGGCCGTCCGGTGAGATCTCCGGATACACGTGCCACCTGCCCACGGTCATGGAGCCATCGAGAACGTAGCCGCTGGCGGCGTTGTGGGCCATGCGTGCAGGCAAGGGT
>JAGODO010000390.1 GCA_017998165.1 Flavobacteriales bacterium
GTGATAAACCAGCACCATGGGAAGACCCTCGGCCACGGAAGTACCCGGGGCATGATAGATGAAGTCGCGGGTCACGCCTTGTGAGACGATGGTTCCCGTACCATCGAAGGCGTGCGTAGCGAAGGAAGCGACAGCGGCTAACGCGGCAATGACGCGGAAGGGTTGAATGTGTTCCATGCCGTGGGAGCTTTACCCAAAGGTAGCCCTGCGCAGGAGACGGGTGTTGGGGAACGGTACGAGCTCACCATGCCCGACGGGGCATTTCAATTCCCGTTGGGCAAGGTGCTCGAACTATCGCAAGCCGGCGTCGTGTCCTGACCAGAACACTGGGGCGATCCGAGGGAATTATTCCCTGATATTCGTAGCAGGACCGGTACCATCCGAGCCGTTGAGCACATGGGCAGGATCTGGCATCTTCTGAAATGGGTTCTCCCCGTCGCGGTGCTTGTCACAAGTTCCCATCTCTATTACCTCAACACGCTCGCCGCCACCGAGCACTATCCCGAGGACGATTTCCTGGCGCAAGCGACCAATAAGTCGGCCTTGATCATCGTAGCGCACGACGATGACATGGTGGGAGGCGCAGGCACGATGACCAAGCTCACCCGCGCCGGCTGGCACATCCGCGAGTTGTGCTTTTACCAGCAATGGGGCTTCCGTAGCGAGAAGGACAGCTTGAAAAACCCCGTACGCAAGCGCGACCTGCAGACCGTTGCAGGTATCCAAGGGCTCGAGGGCGTGGACCCGATCGACCTGAACTTCCGTCGCGACCTGTTGGTGGAGAAGCCGTGGATGCCCATGCCTTACGCGGACCTCGAACGCAGCTACGATATGGACACGCTACGCTCCATCATCGGACGGTACATCGAGCTGCACCGCCCCTCGGTGATCTTCACGCTGGACGACAGTGTAGGTGGCTACGGACACCCCGACCACGTGGTGGTCAGCCGGCTGGTGCTGGAGTATTGCGCACAACATGCCCTCGATGCCGATCTCCCGGTAAAGCGCGTCTATCAGATGGTCTTTCCTCCGTCCCTCGCTGAGAGCGTGCTGGGCGAGCACGAGACCTACATCGCCGCCAAAAAGGTCTATGGCCGCCCCGGCATGCCGCTACCTGATGTGCAGGTGGACGTCACCCCGTTCGCAAGCGAGAAGAAAGAGGCGATGACCGCCTACACCACGGAGCAGAATTCCTTGCGCAAGATCTGGCCATACTACCATTGGTATCCGGCCGGCATCTACTTCCGGATCTTCGACCGCGACTTTTATCGGGTCATTGACGTGTCGCGCCCGGGGTCTTAGTTCGCTTCGTTGGCCTTCCTTGAAAGCGGCCACCTGAGGTCGGGGATCCGTTGCCGAAGCGTCGTGGCCGGTGGCCCTAGCGATCGACGGAGACCGGAGCGGCGATGGCCACCCCGGTCTCTGTCCCGTTACTCGCCGCAGATGCAGCCGCAGCCGCAACCAGCACCCGGGCAGTGCGCGCCGCAGGCACAAGCGCATCGGCAGCTTCCGAGAAGTTGGGCTTCACAGGTGTTCACAGGGGTGCAGGTGGCCTCCACGATGTGGCACGAGCAGCTGGCCATCGCGGCCGTCTTCATTGTGTTCTTCATGGCGTCGCGTTGTTTGTTGGTTTCGACGCCGCAAAAGTCAAGGCAGCTTCACCGGAACACGTTACATCCTGATAGGTGGATGTTACATCAGCCAAGAACGCCCTGATCCTGTTCACGGTCGGCGCGATAGCGGAGGTGAGCCTCTCGCGCACGGGTTGAAAGGCAAGGATCAACAGGTCCGTTCGTTCACCGTGACCAGGTGAGGCACCGGTCCGGAGCGGGCATGGAGCGCTTGATCAGGGCCGTCCCTTCTTGGCGCACGCGGCGGCCATATCGAAAAGGTCCTTCAGCGTACGCGGCCTGCCGAAGATCCGCCGTTCGCTGTCCACCACGAAATACGTGGGCGTGTTGAACACCTCCCAGGTCGTCGGATAAGTGAGACTCTCCACGGTCGTGAACTTGGGCACATAGGCCGAGGGCGTCTTCTTCCACGTACGGTATATGGGCTGGGGAATGCCCACGTTGGTCCAGTCCAGATGATTCTCCCGCACGAAGGCCTTCCAGTCGTGGAAATGCGCGCTGTCGTTCGCTTCGGCCACGGCATAGATGCCGACACCGAGCGGCTTCAGCTTGTCCTTCCATTCCGTGTACAACAAGGGTAGTGACTGCTTGCAGTGGCTGCAGCTCGGGCTCCAGAACACCACGACCACGCAGGGTTCGGGCATCTTTTGCATCTCCACCCATTGCAGCGCGGTATCGGCCAGGATGAGGGGCATCGCCATTTCGCCGGGCTGAAGGGGCAGCTTCTTGCGCGCGCGTTCACAGACCTTCTGCCACTTGTCCGCAGGGGTCCACATCGGATCCATGGGCTGTCCTGATGCCGGACACACATATTTCCGCGCCATATGCACGTACACCGCGTCCATCCCCTCCACCTGGCTCGTCTCGTATTTGCCGGTGATCCAGTTCAGCATGAATTTGCGCATGTCCGCCGAGCCCGAAGTGCGGGCGATGAGCTGGTCCACATACAGGTTGATGGTGTCAGCCCGCGGGGGCAGGGCAACGGCGATGTATTCCTCCAGCTTGTTCTGGAACGCGGGGATCCCGATGAGCCTGTCATCCTTCAGATCGGTCTCATCCCAGAAATGCGCGCGCATGTTGTTCGAGGTCGCCGTGCTGTCCAACGTGCCGTCCGATTTCATGATCGGCTGTTTCGAAGTGGGCAGCGCCATGCGTACCATCAACGAGGCCAGGGTACCCGGAGCGTCACGCACGACAACTTGTGCATGGGAGGCCACCTCTTCCGCCGAGTGGTTGTTCGCGAACGCCTTGTGATCACGATAGAGCTGATTCTCGCGGCTTTCGGTCACCACGGCGTGCCCATCGGGATCGGCGGCGTCAGTGGTCATGCGAACAAGCGGCTCGTTCATCAGCACCTCGCACCGCTTGTTGCCGATCATC
>JAGODO010000108.1 GCA_017998165.1 Flavobacteriales bacterium
CATGAGATCCCGATGGATGTCGTGCTCATACGCAACGAGAGCACGGCACGCATAGCCAAGCCCTGATCGGGATGAACGCACGGTACGCGGGCGCGATGGTCATGGTCTGCGTCCTGGGCCGGTCGACGGCGCAGGACCCGCATTTCACGCAGTTCTATTCCGCCCCCACGTACCTCAGCCCGGCCTTCGCGGGTACGGGCGTTCAAACACGGTTCGCGCTCCAGACGCGCGATCAATGGCCCTCGATACCGGGTGCTTTCATGTCCTACAACCTCGCTGTGGACCATTACCTGAGCGAGCTCAACAGCGGCATCGGGCTGCTGGCCACCCACGACCGCGCGGGCAGCGGTGCGCTGCGCTCCACGAGCATCGGCGTGCAGTACGCCTACGAGATCCAATTGAAGCGGAAGGTGTTCCTGCGGCCGGCCCTGCAGTTCTCCTTCGTCGATCAGGCCGTGGACTATTCGCGACTGGTCTTCGGTGATCAACTTGCGCGCGGCAGCGATGTGGGTACGTACGAGAATTTCACGGGGCGGAACGGGAAGTACACGGACATCAGCGGTGGTCTGCTCTACTTCACGCCCAGAACATGGCTGGGTGTGGGCCTGCACCATTTGAACCAGCCCAACGCGTCGTTGCTGCTCAAAGAGGCGATCGTGCCGATGAAGTTGAGCATCCACGGTGGTCGTCGCTTCAAGATGTCGACACCCGTGATCGTGAAGCATCCGGTCAGCATCGTAGCCGCGTTCAACTACCGGATGCAGGGGAAATATGATCAGCTGGACCTGGGCGGCTACTTCGAACGCGATCCGGTATTCGCCGGTCTGTGGTACCGTGGCCTGCCCATCGTGAAGGCCTACGAGCAGGGCTACCAGAACAACGATGCCATCGCCGTGGTCGTCGGTTACAAGGTGAATGACTGGCGTTTCGGTTACAGCTATGACATCACTATCTCTCGTTTGGCTGCACAGAGTGGCGGTGCGCACGAGATCACCATGGTGTACGAACTGGCCGACAAGCGAAAGCGGAAGAAGATGGCCAAGCGCAGGGTGGTGCCTTGCGCGAAGTTCTGAGCGGTCAATAGAAGGACTTCATCATTCCTGTGCCGAACAGCGTGACCATCCACGCGACCAGCAGGATCGCGAGGATGGCGTTCAAGAGCCAGCGCGTTTCCACGCGCCAGCCGGGCCACAAGAGAAGCAGACCACATAGCATGGTGCCTGCTGCATACAGCAAGTACTCGGGCTTGCTTCCCTCGACCTCGTACCAGGCGATCGTGCGTCCACTTCTGTTGCGATATCTGACAACCTCCTTTCGGAAGCGCGTCATCTCCACATCTACGGTATCCCCTCTTGGGAATAACCCCGCACTTGCTTTGGTCTGGAAGCGCATCCCATTCTTGAACGTCACAAGCGCCCAATGGGTGTACACCTTTCGTGAGGTGCTGGAACCGCTGATGTTCACACGCATTTCCGTTGCGTTCGACACGACACAGGCTTCTGATCTCAGCGGTAGCGAACCGTCGAGCAGGATGAATGCAGAGAAGACCGAAAGCAGAATGTAGACCCCTGTGAGTCGTCTGCTCCATGGGGTGGAACCTCTATCGGGTGTGACATCCTGACCCGCTGAGATGCGCTTCATCTTGGTCTGATGCGCGGCTCTGCGTTTCAGGCCAAGTACCCCGCCCTCTCCCTCACCCGCTTCAACGTAGCGCTCGCCACCACCCGCGCCTTCTCCGCACCGATGCGCAACTGCTTGTCCAACTCCGTCTTGTCGTTCATGAGCGCTTGGAACGTCGCGCGCTGTCGGTCGTAGCGCTCCATGATGCACTGGAGCAGTTCCTTCTTGGCATGGCCGTAACCGTAGTTGCCGCGCAGGTAGTTCTCACGCATGGCTGCGACCTGTTCCGGTGAAGCGACAAGTTGGTACAGTTTGAAGGTGTTGTCGTTCTCCGGATCCTTGGGTTCTTCGAGCGTCTTGCTGTCGCTCACGATGCCCATCACCTGCTTCTTCAGTTCCTTGTCGTCGGCGAAGACGTTGATGACGTTGCCGTAGCTCTTGCTCATCTTCTGGCCATCGGTGCCGGGCACGATCATCACCTGGGCGTCAACCTTGGCCTCGGGAACGACGAAGGTGTCCTCGCCGTACGCGCGATTGAAGGCTCCGGCGATGTCGCGTGTGATCTCGAGGTGCTGCACCTGGTCCTTGCCCACGGGCACATGGTGCGCGTCGTAGAGAAGGATGTCGGCGGCCATGAGCACGGGGTAGTAGAAGAGGCCGGCGTTCACCGCGCTGAGGCGGTCGCTCTTGTCCTTGAACGAATGCGCATTGGCGAGCATCGGGAAGGGCGCGAGGCAGCCGAGGTACCAGGTGAGCTCGGTCACTTCCGGCACATCGCTCTGTCGGTAGAAGGTCACCTTGTCCACATCGAGGCCGCAGGCGAGCCAGGCGGCGGCGGCGGCGTAGGTGTTCTCGCGCAGCACCGTGGGGTCGCGCTGTGTGGTGAAGGAATGCAGGTCGGCGATGAACAGGAAGGCATCGTTGCCCGGCGCGGTGCTCATGGCGATGGCGGGCTCGATCGCTCCGAGCATATTGCCGAGGTGCTGGATGCCGGTGCTCTGGATGCCGGTGAGAATGCGGGGCATGGGGAGTGAGAGAGGAGGTGTGAGGTGTGAGGGGTGAGCTGTGGGGTGTGAAGTGGTGCTACCTCACCCTTCACCGATCACAATTCACACCTCACCTTTTTCGAGGGCGTCGAAGATAGAATGCGCCACTGGCTACCGGCCCTTGGCTGCTGGCGCGAGCGGGAGACCTCCGCATTGCGCACGATCCTTGACAGTCGTGTGCTTTGAGTTTGGCTGAGGCGCAGCGCTTGCGGCTTCTGCGCGGAGCCAGTGGCCGGTAGCCGAGGGCTGGCAGCGCATTCCGCAGCCGACGGCTCATTCTACATTCGCGCTCTTTTCAGCCAGAACGCATGTCGGCCCATCCGCACGAGCACCACGACCAGCCCTTGGTCTGCGACGGCGAGGCCATGCGTTCCGTCGCGCTGAAGTGGGTCCTCTGCGTGCCTCGCTTCGTTTACAAACTGTGGTTCGGGCTGATGTTCTTCGGAACGCTCGCCGTGCTGTACGTGCCCTTCCGCTTGCTTTTGCGCAGGGAGGACGGTTTCCCTCGGGCGTTCAAACTGATGAACGCGTGGGGCGTGGTCCTCAACGTGGTCCTGCTCGTTCCCGTGAAACGCGTGAGCATGGCCCCATTGCCCAAGCCCCCGTACGTGATCTGCGCGAACCATGGGAGCTACCTCGACATCGTACACATGTACAGCATCGGGCTGGATTTCTTCCTGTTCATGGGCAAGTACGAGCTGTTGAAATGGCCGTTGGTGGGCATGTTCTTCAAGCGCATGAACATCGCCGTGAACCGTGGCAGCCGCACCGAGGCGGCGAAAGCGCTCATGCGTGCCGCGCGGTCGATCGACAAGGGCATTTGCGTGTCGCTGTTCCCGGAGGGGACGATCCCGCTCACGGCGCCTCGGATGAAGCCCTTCAAGGACGGCGCTTTCAAGCTCGCCATCGAGAAGCAGGTGCCGATCGTACCGGTGACCTTCCTCGACCACTGGAAGCTCTTCGGTGATCCGGGGGACCTGTTGAGCCGCGGACATCCGGGCTTCGCGCATGCGGTGCGGCATCCGTACATCGACACGAAAGGAATGACCGAGGCGGACTTGGATAACTTGCGCCGTCGCGTACACGACGCCATCGAAGGCCCGCTGAAGAAGTACGCGCCAAAGAAGAACGGAACGCCCATCGTGCTATGAGGATCGACAACGCGACATTGGACCGCATCGCTGAACTCGCGCGGTTGGAAGTGGGTGATGACGCCACCCGGCAGCAACTGCTGGGCGACATGCAACGTGTGATCGACTTCGTGGAAAAGCTCAATGAGATCGACACGAAAGGAGTGGAGCCGCTCATCCACATGAGTGAAGAGCAGGATGTGCTGCGCGAGGACGTGGCGATGCCCGGATTTTCCAAGCAGGAGGCCTTGATGAACGCGCCCGTGAAGGACAGCGACTATTTCAAGGTGCCGCGGGTGGTGGACAAGGGCTGAGCAAGCGGTTCTAGCTTCAAGACACAAGGCTCAAGCTTCAAGACACAAGGCTCAAGCATCAAGCACCAAGGCTCAAGCTACAATCGCCATGGCTGAGCAAGCTTCAAGACAGAAGGCTCAAGCTTCAAGGGCCAAGGTCGGGCAAGCTTCAAGACACAACGCCCAAGCGCCAAGGTTCCTTATTTTGAGTCTTGCGTCTTGTGTCTTCTTCAGGATCCGAAGCGGAGGCGTATCCTGTCATGCACCGTTCGCGCGGAAGGTCCAACTTGTGCGCCCCAGGTCCCCATCATGAAGCGTCTTCCGGTCCTCTTCGCGTTCACCTTGGTACTGTTGAACGTTGATGCCCAAATGGAATCATTGCGGTACACGTCCAATTCGGCGGCGCTGCCGGAGTGGGTGCAGCAGATGTACGCGCCCGAACCTGATCCGGGTGCTGTGCAGGCGGCCTATGATGCCTACTACGCCACGCATCCGTTCGTGAAGAACAGCCACACGCAGTATTTCAAGCGCTGGAAGCGCCAACTGGGCCATGACCTGGTCCCGAAGGATCCCCAGCAACGGGCCCAATACGGACAAAGCAGTCGGGACTATCTCGACGCAAGCGACGCTCTGGTCGCGGAGCGCGCAGCGAACTGGAATTGCATCGGCCCGTTCGATTGGGACCACGGAGCGGTGGACAAGAGTTACGCCTGCGGCGCGGCGCACGTGTACACGGTGGAACAAGCGGCCACGGACGGGAACATCGTATTCGCGGGTTCGGCGAACGCCGGTGTCTGGAAGAGCACGGACAAGGGCTTGAATTGGACGAACGTGACCAAGGGCATGTTGATCGGCCAGGTGTTGAGCGTGGAGATCGACTTCACGAACGCGAACACGGTGTGGTTCGGCGCGGAAGACAAATTGTACAAGACCATCGACGGCGGCACGAATTGGAACATCGTCGGCGATGCGACCTTCAACTCGGTATCGCACAGCATCCGCGACATCGTTCTCCATCCGACGAACAACCTGAAGCTCCTCGTTTGCAGCAACCAGGGATTGTACCGGAGCGACAACGGCGGAACGAGTTTCACGCAGGTACAGACGGGCACGTGGCAGGAACTGGAGTTCAAACCCGGGGATCCAACGACCGTGTACGCTGTGAAGCAGACCGGCGTGGTTACGCAGTTCTGGCGCAGCACGGACAGCGGTAACGGCTTCACGCAGGTGACCACGGGCTGGCCGGTACCGGTGAGCCCTGATGAGCAGGAGCGCACGGAGATCGCGGTGAGCGCCGCTGCGCCGAACACGGTGTATGCCTTGTGTACCGGGGCAGCGAACGGAGGCAGCGGTCTGTACGGCGTGTACAAGAGCATCGACAGCGGAAGCAGCTGGACCTTCCAATGCTGCGGGACCGGTCCTGGGGGCGTGCCTTCACCCACCAACTTCAACCTGATGGGTTGGGATGATGGCGGGCAGGATGACGGCGGCCAATACTACTACGACCTCGCCTTCGCCGTTGATCCCGCCAATGCGAACAAATTGAACGCGTGCGGTGTGAACCGCTGGGTGAGCACGGACGGCGGCGTGACGTTCACATGTCCATCGAAATGGAGCCACAGCAACAAGGTGGACTACGTGCATGCGGACATCCACGACATGCGCTACTACGGCAATGAGATCTGGCTCGCCAACGATGGCGGAATCTTCTACAGCAACGATGCGGGTGCCACGTTCAACCGGCGCATGTTCGGTATTGCGGGCACGGACTTCTGGGGCTTCGGTGCGGGTGGCTGGACGGGCAGCCAGGTGATGCTCGGCGGTACGTACCACAACGGCACCCTGCTCAAGGACAACAACGTCTACACCAATGGATGGGTGAGCACCGATGGCGGTGATGGCCTGCGCGGCTTCGTGCATCCGCAGTATGACCGGCGCGCTTTGAGCGACTATGGTTACAAGACCCTGAGCGGCGATCGCACGGTGAACAACGGCAACACCGGCTGGAGCAAACAACCGAACGCGGACTATACCACCGGGCACAGCAGCGAAGTGGCGTGGCACCCGAATCTGGTGAACACCGCGTACCTCGGCAATGGCAATGCGCTCTGGCGCACCGATGATAACGGCGCCTCGTTCGTTCAGGTGAAGGACTTCGGGGAATACGTCACGAGCATCGAAGTGGCCTTCAGCGATCCGAACTACATCTATGTGTGTACCTATCTCGGTTGGTGGGATGCGAAGAAGGTGTGGCGGAGTATCGATGGCGGAGTGAACTGGACGGACATCACACCGACGAGCGCACAACTGAACGGCAACACCTGGGTGCCCTATGACATCGCGGTGAGCGGAACGGATCCACAGACGATCTGGCTCGTGCGCACTTCGCAGTACGGTGACTATCCCGACCACGACGGTTACGTGGCCTACAAGAGCATCAACGGCGGAACGGATTGGACGAACATCACTACCGCGAGCCTGAACGGGGAGTGGCCCACGAACATCGCGCATCAATTGGGGAGCAGCGGCGCTCTTTACATCGGCACGCGCCGGGCGGTGTACTACCGCAGTGACGCCACGGGCACATGGAGCCTGTGGAACGCGGGTCTTCCCGCGAAGATCTTCAGCACGCGCATGCTGATCAACTACCGCGATGGCAAGATCCGCAATGCCACCGACCGCAGTGTTTGGGAGAGCGCATTGGAGGCACCTGCTCCACCCGTTGCCAACTTCGCCGCGGACAAACGCACGGTGACCTGTCTCGCCCCGATGGTGCAGTTCTGGGACAACAGCGCGCTCAGCGGAACGGGTGCAACGTGGAGCTGGAGCTTCCCCGGTGGAAGTCCTTCCACGGCCACCAGCCGAAGCCCGCTCGTCACCTACAGCGCACCGGGCGTGTACGACGTGTCGCTGACGGTTACGGATGCGAACGGAACGAATACGCGGACGATCACCGGTTTCATCACGTATATGAACAGCAACGCTGCGACGCCGGTGAGTGAGAACGCCGAGAACCAGGCCGTGGCACCGAACGGATGGATGCTCGAGAACCCGGATGCATCGGATACCTGGAGCAACGTTTCCGTGACCGGAGCCGATGGGAACGCCACGCGCGCATGGCGGATGGACTATTACTACTACAATGCACCAGGACAAGTCGATCGGCTGGTTACACCGGTGATCACCCTCGGTGGAAGTGCGGGAACGCGATTGAAATTCCATCATGCCTACAAGCCGTACGGTGCGTCGTACACGGATGGGTTGCGCGTGGAGATCAGCACGAACTGCGGCGCGAACTGGACGCAGCTCTACTATGCGGAAGCGCTGGCATTGGGTACCACGACCACGGGAACAAGTCCATGGGCACCCACGGCCGCGAACCAATGGCTGTTGCACGACATCGACCTCAGCGCGTACGATGGCAAGAGCGTGGTGATCCGCTTCACCGGCATTTGCGACTATGGTGATCGTTTGTACCTCGACAACATTTCGGTAACGAACAGCGGCATGCGCCTCGCGTTGAAGCTGATGCTCGAAGGCGCGTTCGACAGCGGTACGGGCAAGATGCGTGATGACCTGCGGTCCGCCGGCATCATTCCCCCGGGCGAACCGTACACCGCGCTGGGATTCACGCAAGCCAGCGATGGCGGGGGTGAAGTACTACAGGCCGGCGTGACTTCCACTACAGGCGACAACGCCATCGTGGATTGGGTGCAGGTGGAGCTGCGCAACAGCACCGCGCCACCGACCATCGTGGCGACGCGCCCCGCACTCGTACAACGCGACGGCGATGTGGTGGCGGAGGATGGCATTTCACCGATCTCCGTGCTCGCCGCCGCGGGCAACTATTACGTAGCGGTGCGGCACCGCAACCACCTCGGAGCGATGACTTCCACCGGGCTCGCTCTGAGCACAACTCCCACGGCCATCGACTTCACCCAACCGGGCCTTGCAACGTATGGCACTTCAGCGCGGAAGCTCATCGGTGACAAGAGCGTCCTCTGGATGGGCAACGTGGTGAGCGACAACGGGCTGAAGTACACGGGGAGCGGCAACGACCGCGATCCGATCCTCGTACGCGTGGGCGGCACCACGCCGAACAGCACGGTGAACGGGTACTACCCCGAGGACTGCACCATGAACGGTCAGGTGAAGTACACCGGTACGGCGAACGACCGTGACCCGATCCTGGTGAATGTGGGCAGCACGGTGCCGACGAACGTGCGGGTGGAGCAGCTGCCATAGCCAGGGCCTGCGCGATCACGACAGCGGCATACCGCTACTTTGCCGACCATGCGGGGTGTATGGCTGGTGGTGCTCTTCCTATCCGTGGTGCCATTGGCAAGGGCGCAGTTCCTCTTCGATCACATCACGGTGGCCGATGGGTTGCCGAGCGAGGAGGTGCATTCGCTGTTCGAGGACCGCCATGGATACATGTGGGTCGGCACGCTGACGGGACTGGCGCGGATGGAAGGCACGCGCACGCGCACCTTCCACCACGACCGCAATGACAGCACGTCGATCGCGCACGACCAGGTGAACCACCTGACCGAAGATGCCTCGGGCCGGCTGTGGCTGGCCACCATGGCCGGGCTTTCGCTGTACGATGAAGCACGCGGGAGCTTCCGGACCTTTCAAGTGAATGCGAGCGGCAACGCCGCCCACCAGGCCAACCGCATGCAGCAATTGCATTGCCTAGGCGACACCATCATCTGGGTGGTGAGCGAGCAGGGTCTGTACCGGTTCGATATCCGGAAAGGGACCTTTCATGCCAGTGATGAACTGCCGGCCGGTGCCGGTCCGCCGGGCCATGTCAATGATCGCAGCGCGCTCCGATGGGATGCGGTACGAAGGGGCATGTGGGCGGCTTCCTCCAAAGGGCTGGCCTTCTGGGATGCCCGTTCGGACAGTTGGACCGATCATCGCAATGCGACGGCCTCCCAGCCTTGGTTCAAGGCATCGCCCGTGAGCACGATCGTCCTGCAGGGATCGGACACCCTGTGGTTCTTCGATGAAAAGGACTTTGTCATCCACGGTCAGCGATTGAGCACCGGTGAGACGTTCTACTGCGATTCGGTGGACGGCCACCGGAACCACTTCACCATGCGCTGGCAGGATACCGACCCGGACGGCCGCTTGTGGATCTCTACATGGACCCATCGGCTGTTCTACCGCGAACCGGACGGGCGTTGGGAGGAGGTCCTTCCTTCCTCGGATGAACCGGCTGCGCTCCGTTCGTCGCGTGTCCTCACAACGGTGCGCACGCGATCGGGCGATCGCTGGTTCGGTACTGCGGACGGCATCGCCGTCCTCCGGCGATCGAGTTCGGCCATGAGCGTACTGTCGATCCCCGGCAACCATGGAGCGGTAAGCGAAACCCTACCAGTGAACATGGACACCCTTCTGGTGGGTACGGTTGGGCAGGGTGTTATTATCTTCGATATCCGCACCGGCCACGCGACGAATGTGCTCAACCAGGTAAGCGACGATAAGGACAACGCGTTCGCCCGGTCCAACCGGATCGAGGACATCTCCCCGCGCGGGGATGGAACGTTCCGGGTGGCGACCACCTATCAATTGGCCACGCTCGATCCACGCCAGCCGCGGCTCTTCCCCGATCCGTTCATGGAGAGTGCGATCCCCGGGAGCTATGGCACCCACTTCACCTTCGTAGAGCCCGGCCTGGCCAACGACCTCTGGGCCGGCACATGGAACCGGCACCTGTACCATGTTGACCTGACGACCGGGGCCCATGTGCGTGTGGATACCGCGGAAGGCCCATATGGAAGGCTTCCCGGCCGTATGATGCTGTGTTGGATGTGGGACAGCTACGGCCGCGGCTGGTTGGGCATGAACGACGGTGGGGGTGTGGCCTGCTTGGAGAACGGCCGGTTCAAGGGCTACCGCAATACGGAAGGCGGGAATGTCGGAGGTGTCGTGCGCTGCATCGCTGAAGCCCCGGATGGCCACATCTGGCTGGGAACGCACGAGGAAGGGATCGTGGTCCTCGATCCGGAGAGCGGAACAACGCGCTACCTCAACCGCCGTAACGGACTGCCCGGGGTGATGGTGTGGAACTTGCTTTTTGACCGCCACGGAACCGTCTGGGCCTGCACGTCCCAGGGGATCGCGCGCATGGTTCACGGTGCCGCCGGATTCCAGCGCATCACACTGCCTGACGGCTTGGACCCCACCGCGGTGACGGGGGCCCTCGCTGAACTGCCCGACGGGCGCATCGTCTTCGGCGTGGGCGAGCGCATCGTGCTGTACGATCCCGCAAGGGACGATGGGCCGCTCCAAGCGCCGAAGGCCACCATCACCACCTTCCGCATCAACGATGACCGGTATTTCAGCGAGCCCCCTCCCGAGGTCCTTCGTCTCCCCGCCGATCGCAAGACACTTACGCTGGAACTCGGTGCCGTCGGCCTCGCCCCCCGCACCTCACCGTTGTTCCGGTACCGTGTGGCGGACAGGGACTCCGTCTGGTCGGATATCGGGGCCGCACAGCGGATCGACCTCTTCGACCTGCCGCCCGGGGATCATCGCATCGAGGTACAGGCCAGCAACAACGGAGTGGACTGGAGCGTGGACCCCGCTTCAGTGAAGGTGGTGGTGCTGCCGCCGTTCTGGAGCACCTGGTGGTTCCGCGGCGGTCTGCTGATCGGCATCGGCGCAGCGCTCTACTTCTTCGTGCGCGGCTACGTGGACGAACGCTTGCGCGAACAACGCGAAAGGTTGGAACGCGAGCAGGCCGTGTTGAGCGAACGCATGCGCATCGCGGGGGACATGCACGACGATCTGGGTGCTGGTCTCAGCGCCCTGAAGCTCCGCAGTGAGATGGCTTTGCGCGTGGAAAAGGACCCGTTGAAACGCGAGCAGCTCGGCGCGCTCGCCAGCACCGCAGGTGACCTTATCGGCAGCATGCGCCAGATCATCTGGACCATGAACACGGACCAAAGCAGCTTGGCCGATCTGGTGTCCTA
>JAGODO010000109.1 GCA_017998165.1 Flavobacteriales bacterium
GCGACTTTCCGCAGGATGCGGCGCATGATCTTGCCGCTGCGTGTTTTCGGCAGGCCGCTCACGAACTGGATCTTGTCCGGCTTGGCGATGGGGCCGATCACCCGGGTGACGGTGGCGAGGATGTCGGTCTTGGCCTGTTCGACATCGTCGATGTGCTTCTCGGCGATCACGTACGCGTAGATGCCCTGCCCCTTGATGTCGTGCGGGTAGCCCACCACGGCGCTCTCCACGACGAACTCGCTTTCATTGATCGCGTTCTCGATCTCGGCCGTGCCGAAGCGGTGGCCGCTCACATTGATCACATCGTCCACGCGACCGATGATGCGGTAACGACCGTCGGCATCGCGGCGCGCGCCATCACCGGTGAAGTAGTAGCCCTTGTAGCTGCTGAAGTACGTCTGCCTGCAGCGCTCATGATCGCCGTACGTGGTGCGGATGACCGAGGGCCAGGGGAACTTGATGGCGAGCAAGCCCTCAACGTCGTTCTCCATGATCTCCTTTCCATCGGCGGTGAGCAGCACGGGTTGCACACCGGGCAGCGGCCATGCGGCATAGCTCGGCTTCTCATCCGTGACACCGGCGAGCGATGAGATCATGATGCCACCGGTTTCCGTTTGCCACCACGTATCGACGATGGGGCAATTGTTCTTTCCGATGTGTTCCTTGTACCAATGCCAGGCTTCCTCGTTGATCGGTTCACCCACGCTACCGATCACACGCAACGATGCGAGTGAATGAGGGTTCACGAAGTCCAGGCCTTGAGCCATGAGTGAGCGGATCGCTGTGGGCGCGGTGTAGAAGATGTTCACCCGGTGCTTGTCGATCACCTGCCAAAAGCGGCCGGCATCGGGGAATGTGGGTATGCCCTCGAACATGACCGTGGTGGCTCCCGCGAGCAGCGGCCCGTAGATGATATAGCTGTGACCTGTGACCCAGCCGACATCGGCCGTGCACCAGAACACGTCCTTCTCCTCGTGCTGGAACACATTGCGGAAGGTGTAGTCCGCGTAAACCATGTAACCGCCGCATGTGTGCACTACGCCCTTGGGTTTGCCTGTGCTGCCACTGGTGTACAGGATGAAGAGCATGTCCTCGCTGTCCAATTCCTCGGCCGGGCAGTTGGCATCCACGTGGTTGAACTCTTCGTGCAGCCACACATCACGACCATCCTTCATCGTCACGGCATCACCGGTGCGCTTGGTAACGATCACGCGCTTCACACCGGGACAAGTCGCGAGCGCCTCATCGACAATACTCTTCACCGCCACCTTCTTCGCGCCCCGCGCCATGCCGTCACTCGTCAGCACGAAGGCGGCATCCGCGTCCTGGATCCGATCGGCGATGCTCTGCGCACTGAAGCCAGCGAACACCACGGAATGGACCGCGCCAAGCCGGGCGCATGCCAGCACCGCGATGGCCAGTTCGGGGATCATCGGCATGTAGATGCACACACGGTCGCCCTTCCTCACGCCATTGCGCTTCAGCACGTTCGCGTAGCGGCAGACGCGATCATGCAGTTTCCGGTAAGTGATGCGCTGCGCGGCTTCGTTCGGATCGTTCGGCTCCCAGAGGATCGCGGTCTGGTCCCCGCGCGTCGCGAGATGGCGATCAAGGCAGTTCTCCGTGATGTTGAGCTTTCCACCGATGAACCACTTCACATCGGGTCCATCGAAATCCCATCGTAGCACATCGTCCCATTTCTTCCTCCAAGTGAACCGCTCCGCGTGCGCCGCCCAAAAGGCCTCGGGTTCGGCGACACTGCTCGCGTAGGCCGCGTCATATTCCGCACGATCGCGGAGTCGATGGAAGTCCATGTGCATTCCCGCCCAACGACCTGCGTCAGGCGGTGACGAAATGTAACCGGAGCCGGAGAACGGTCACTCGCGGATCCAAGTGCCACGCGCCAGCACGGCCCCAGCGGTCGAGAGCAGCCGGTAGCCGTAGACACCGTGGGCCAGACGCGACAGGTCAAGGGATATGCGGGCACCTTCCGCACGGATGCGCAGCACATCCTGCCCCACGGCATCGGACATGACGAAGGTCGAGCCGGTAGCTTTCTCAGGGAGGATCACCTGCACCTGGCCGCCTCCCGGATTGGGAACGAGCAGGATCTGACCCTCGCCCTTCCGCTCCACATGCACCGTTTCAACAGGCGAATACTGGTGGTCACCGTCGATATCGACATGGCGCAAGCGGTAGTGGTTCAGACCCTGATAAGGCAGGCGGTCCAGGAAGTCATAGTGCAGTTCCTGCGTGCTGTTGCCGACGGAGGGAAGCGTACCGATCAGTGCGAAATGCTCGCCGTCCACAGAACGTTCGATCTCGAACCGATCGCTGTTCTGTTCGGTGGCCGTGGCCCACTTGAGGCTCACACCCTCCTCTACGCCGAAGGCATGGAAGCTCAGCAGCTCCACTGGGAGGACCGTGCAGTCCAACGAAGCGCCACCGGACAGTTGCCAGGTCAGGTTGAAGGCCTGACCGTTGGAAGAGAAATTGTCCACGTAGAGGATGTAGATCTGGCCCGCAGTGACCGGTATGGTGCTCACCCAAGCATCACCCCCGGCTCCTTCCGTGGGGTCTGTGGCCCCATTACCCAGGCCCGTATTCGCGTACAGCGCTGAGTAGGAACACCTCAAGGGAGGCCCGACAGGGGGGCATGCGATCGAGGAGAGCGGGCCCCACAGCGCGAAATCATAATCCGTGGGAGCCACGGGAGCGATGGTGAAGCCGATGTTGCCGGCCGAGGAAGGAGAGAAATAATACCATGTCCCTTGGCGCTCCCCGGAGGACAGACAACCCTGATTGCCGGCGTTCAGATCCACCACGTTGCCCGTGTTGTTGCTGTTGTTGTTGAACGCCTGGCCGTTGCAGATGGTGATGCCGCCAGAACAATCCTGCGGCGGGGACGGCGGCGGCTGGCAGGTGACGGTCTGTGTGAAAGCGATCCCCGGCGTTGGCGGCACACCGGAATTGAACACGGTACTGCCATTGCTCTGCATCGTCAGCCTGTAGCTGTTCTCGGCCTGTCCCGCGCCGGTGGCGTTGTACTGCACCACGAGTACGTTGCCGGGGTTCAGACCAATGAGCACCACGTTATAGGAACCCGTAGTGGAGTAATTGGTGAAAGGCCCTCCGTTTATGGAAATGCCGACGGAAGAGGTACCCCAGCCATCGCCGAAGGAATCGAACAACTGCAGCGCGTACACGCAGGCGCCGGCCGGGACCGACGTGGGGCCGTTCACACAGAGACCGAACGTTCCGGCCGACGTGCTGAAACCCCAGAAGCGGATGTAGTAGGTGCCACCGGGCACGAGGTTCGTGAACGACAGGAAAGGCATGAGTCCCGGTCCCGAGTCGTCGTCGCATTGCACAAGCGTGAAAGGTGTCGCGCAGCCCAACGGCGGCGCATCATAGTACAGGGCCATGGCTCCATCCGTGAGCGTACCGGCCTGGGACTGGATGATGGCTATGCCGGAGGCCGGGGCGACGAACCTGAACCAGATATCCAATGAGCCTGCCCCGAAAGCCCCGCAGCCGGGTGCGGGCAGTGTTGTGGAATTCGTGGAACCGACGTTCGTGTAGGTGGTATAGGTACAGGTGGTACCGACGGTGACTAGCGTGGCCGCGCACGGGTCGTTGTTCGTTGGCGGCGGCGGCGGCGGCGTGGGCGTGGTCGCACAGATGTTGAACGAACCGAAAGTATCGTTGCCATACTCCCACATGCGCACCCAGAGGACGGTGCCGGCTGTCCCCGTGTAGGTGATCATGGGCATGAGGCCGGGACCGCTGTCATCATCGCACGCCACCTGTGTGAAAGGTCCGGAGCAGGAGGGTGCCGTATAGACCGCCATGCCCATGTCCGCAATGAGGCTGCCACCGGCCACATCACCGGTCAGGGTGATGCTTCCCCCTGCGGGGATGGTGACCTGGAACCAGACATCACCACCACCATAGAAGGAGCAGGTCGGTGCTGGCGGTCCTGCGGTAGCAGTGGCACCTGAATTGGAGCCCATCGTGTAAACACAGGATGCCCCTGCCGTGAGTGGTGTCGCTCCACAAGGGTCATTGTTCGTGGCCGGCGGTGGCGGCGTCGTCGCGCAGATATTGAACGCACCGAACGCGTTGTTGCCGTATTCCCAGACCCTGATCCACAGCGTGGCTCCCGGTGTTCCGGTATAGGTGAGCTGGGACATCGTCCCCGCGAAGTCATCGTTGCAACCCACCAGGGTGAACGGCCCTGCGCAGGTGGCCGCCGTATAGAACCCGAGGCCGGAATCAGTGAGCGCGCTTCCCCCGACAGTACCTGTGGTCACCGTGACCGTGCCTCCTGTGGGTATGGTCAATTGGAACCAAACGTCACCACCCAGGTAGCTACCGCAACCGGGCGCAGGCGGTCCGGCCGTTGCGGTGGCGGCCACATTGCTCCAAGTCGAGTTCACGCAGGTGGTGCCGGGCGTGAGCACTTCCGCTCCGCAGGGGTTATCGTTGCCCGGCTGCGCAAGCGCGACCGACAAGGCCGCAGCGAATACGCCGGTGAGCAACAGCCTTGGCCGCGGATCCGGTGAAGAATGAATGGCGGAGCACTTCATGGATCAATGTTCACGAGGGGCGGTCATGAGCTGATAAGCCTCCGGATGGGCGTTGATCCATGCGGCTTTCGCAGCATCAAAGGCGGCATTGTCAGCATCCGGATCCCCCGTCCGGACAAGAACGGGATAGGGGTCGCTCGCCGCCTGCATAGAACGTTCTTGAGGAAGGTCGCCGTTGATCAGTTCCATGAAAGTGATCGTGAGCCCGACCCCGGACCATGCGCTCTCCAATACCGCACGATCCAAACCGAAGTGCATCCGCACCTTCACCTGGCTGTTCGGGCGATCCACCCACACCCCGGCACCGGGCTCATAGCCTTGCAGGGTCTCGTGGATGTACTTCTCCTGCACGGAGGCTACAGGGGCGGAGAATCGGATCAAGTAGTCCAGTTCCGCCGGTTTTTGGGCCATCAGCCCGCCCCAAGCGACACAGGGCAGGAGACATAACGCGAACTTGCCTGTCGGCAAAAGGCAAGTTCTTGGCGAGTGGAAGAGGTAAGCCATGGAACAAATATGCCCTTTCACAGAATACGGAGCAAAGCTGCCGGGGTTGCCGCCGCTCAGGCTCCCTGCGGGGTTGATTATCCACGATCCCCTGTTTTCGGGGATCCTCGCCAGGGCTACTCCTTGATCCACTGACCGCTGCTCAAAGCAGTGCCGTTCAGGGCGATAGCACGGATGGAATACACACCTCGCGGGAAGGACTCGGCCCGGATGACCGCCTGGTCACCGGTCGCGATCGTGGAAAACACCACACGTCCCGTGGCGTCGATCACGGCGAGCGTACAGCTTTTCATGGAGCGAGGGAGAAGCACCCGTACCACCTCGGAGCCAGGATTCGGGACCATCATCAGCGGTCCTTCCTCCGCCCGGTAGAAAACCGGACGGATATCGGAATGCTCCGCATGACCATCGATGTCCACTTGTTTCAACCGGTAGTAGTTGACCCCGTGCGAGGGCGAGCGGTCGATGAACCGGTACCGGGTGGTTTCCTGGGTGTTACCGGCACCGTCCAAGGTTCCGATGGCGGTGAACGCATCGCCATCCTCCGATCGCTCGATGAGGAAAAAGTCATTGTTGTGTTCAGTGGCCGTTGTCCAGTCCAACTGAACGCCTTCCTCCACGGCCTGGGCCTCGAAGGCCGTGAGGGCTACCGGCAGAACGGTGCAATCCAGCGATGCCCCACCGCCCAGTTGCCAAGTGAGGTTGAAGGACTGGCCGTTGGCGGAGAAATTGTCCACATAGAGTATGTATACCTGCCCGACCACCGCCGGGAAGGTGCTTACCCACTTGTCCCCACCCGCCCCTTCCGTGGGGTCCGATGCACCATTGCCCACTCCCGTATTCCCGGTGAGCGCTGAATAAGAGCATCGCAGGGGTGCCCCGACAGGTGGGCACTGCACGCCGCTTGCCGGTCCCCAGACGGCGAAGTCGTAGTCCGTTGTGGCCAATGACGGGGCGAGGGTGAACCCGATGGTGCCCGCTGATATCGGGGAAAAGCGGTACCACGTCCCCTGCCGCTCACCGGAGGCCAGACATCCCTGGTTCGATGCGTTGAGGTCCACGGTGTTGCCCGTTCCGCTCGAGTTGTTGTTGAAGGATTGGCCGTTGCAGATGGTCGCCCCTCCCGCACAGTCGTTCGCGGGCGCGGGTGGAGGGGTGCATGTAACGGTCTGCGTGAAGGCCACTCCGGCGGTCGGTGGTGTTCCGGAATTGAAGATGAGGCCACCGCCCGTGAGCAGCCCGAGATTGTAGCTGTTCTGGCCCTGGTTCCCACCTGAAGAATTGTATTGGACCACGATGATGTTCCCGATGTTCACACCGATCAACGCGATGTCATATGTACCGCTCACGGTGTAGTTCGTAGCGGGGCCGCCGTTGATCGAGATGCTCACGTAGGATGTACCCCAGCCATTGTTGCCGGTGTCGAACAATTGGAGCACGTACACGCAGTTGCCCGAAGGCACCGACGCGGGCCCGTGTACGCAGAGGTTGAAGGTGCCGGTCGCCCCGGCATAGCCCCAATACCGCAAATAGTAGGTGGCCCCGGGAGTGAGACCCGTAAAGGAGAGGAAGGGCATGTTGCCCGGACCGTTGTCGTCATCGCACTGGACCAGACTGAACGTCCCATTGCAGGCGGTGGCCGAATACAGCGCCATCGCCCCGTCGGTCATGGTCCCGGCGCTGCTTTCGATGATGGCTATGCCCGAAGCGGGTACGACGAAACTGAACCACACGTCCAGCGAACCGGCGAATGAACCGCATCCGGGCGCGGGTGTCGTGCTTGAGTGCGTCGCGTTCACATTGGTGTACGACACGAAGCTGCAGGTGGCGGTCACCGGGACAGGGGTCGCTCCACAAGGGTCGTTGTTCGGCGGCGGCGGCGGCGGGGCGGTGGCGCAGATGTTGAAGGTCCCTCCGCTGGTGCTGCCATACCGCCACACCCTTACCCAGATCACGGTACCCGGTGCGCCCGTGTAGGTAAGGCGCGAATAAAGGTTGAAGATGATGAGGATGTCATCATTGCAACTCACCAGCGTGAAGGGCCCGGCGCATGACGCGGCCGTATAAAAGGCCATGCCCGTATTGATATTGCCGCCCTGGTTGCTGGTGGTCACGGTAACCTGTCCGGAAGCCGGAACGGTCACTTGGTACCAAACATCAGCACCGACGTAGTTCCCGCAACCGGGGGGAGGAATGGAGGGCGTGGCCGTAGCCGCGACCAAGGTGCCCGCCGTGTTGGAACAAGCGACATTCGGGGTAAGGACCACCGCACCACACGGGTTGTTGTTGGCCGGTTGCGCGAACGCGCCGCAGGCCAACAAGCTCGCCACAAGCATGCCCGAGGGTCTGGGGAAAAGGGTGCGTTGCATGCCGGATACCAAGGGCTACCGCTCAGTGGTCTTCTTCAGGTGACAAGGACTGCTGTCGATATCGTTCAGGATAGGCCTCGATCCAGGCCTTCTTTTCCATTTCATAGCGCGCATTGTCAGAAGCGGGATCCCCTGTGTTCCGATAGACGGGTGCTTCTCCTCCCGGAACCGGGTCCGCCGATCTCAGCACATCGGCCTCAACCCGTGGTGGACCCAGATAGGTGATCTCCAGGCCGCCGATCCCGACCACCGCTTGCAGCTGCCCGCGATCGAGCACAACATGCGCGCGTACCAATACCTGTTGTGCGGGAACATCCATCCAGATGAGCGCACCGGGATCCTGATCGCGGACCCCCTCATGGATGAACTTGGACTGGGCCTCGGTAAAACCGGAAGCGAATTCGATCACCCGGTCGAATTCTGAAGCCTTCTGTGCCTTCGCAGCGACACCGCTGAAAGTCATCAACCCTGCGCACAGGACACACTTCAACCAGGAAGGGGTAGAGGAATTTCCCATCGAGCGAACCGCAGGCTTTGTCGAGCAAAACTCGCCCCCTGTCGATACATCTGTCAAGTCCTGTGGCCATCACGAAGTTCCGTGACCTGTCAGAAATCAGTGAACCGACTGTTTATCAGCAGGATATACGGAAAAAAAGAATTACCCGCTGTGCGACCAGTCCAGTGCTTTGCCATCCGTGGACCACGGTATCCAAGCCAAGGGTGCCTCCGGACAAAGTGGTCGTTCTGCGCGAGCCGCGCAAACGTGGTCTTGTTGAACGGGTGGACGCGTCGATGATCTGGCGCGTCTGATACCTTGCCGAGCGCACCACTTTCAACCCTTCTTGACCGGGCCACTATGCATATCCACCTCCGCTCTCCGATCGTTCAGTTCTTTCTGTTGGTCGGAGGAGTGACCACGGCACAGGATGCCGCCACCGTGGTGCGCGACCGGCTGCGCCAGCAACAGACCTCATTGGGATTGACCGCCAAGGACGTGATCGATTGGACGGTCACGAGCAGCAGCACCGACAAGAAGGGCATCACCTATCTCTACATCGAACAATCAGCTCACGGGCTGCCCATCCATGGCGCGGTAGCGAGTTTCGCCGTTCGCTCGGGCGAAGTGGTCTCGTTCGGCGATCGGTTGTGCAGGGACGCTAACGGAAAAGCGCCTCCTCATGTACCGACCCTGAGCGCGACGGACGCCTTGCGTAGCGCCGCTGCGAGCCTCGGCCTTCCGGCAGCGGAGCCTCATGTCCAGCGGGTCCTGTCCACCCACCACCTGATGCTGGACGGAGCCGGTATTTCACTGGACCCGATAGCAGCCAAGCTCATCTATGAGGCCATGCCCAATGGGCGTATCGCGCTCGCGTGGGACCTGACCATCCGCTCGCTCACTGGCAACAACTGGTGGCACGTCGCCGTGGACGCGCACACGGGAACGATCGTCCGCAACAACGATTACATCCTGCACTGTGCGATGTCCCGGTCCGGCGCAACGACCTACCGGGCGTTGGACGACCTGGCGCTTCCTACGGCACCACCAGGCAGCGGCGCTGCATACCGTGTATTCCCCTTCCCCACGGAAAGCCCATCGCACGGGCCGCACACGTTGGTGACCAACCCCGCTGACCCGGTGGCTTCCCCTTTCGGATGGCACGATGTGAACGGCATCGACGGTGCCGAGTTCACGACGACACAAGGCAACAACGTGCAAGCCTACGAGGACATGGACAATGATGACCTTCCCGGTTATAGTCCTGATGGTGGCGGCTCCTTGAACTTCGATTTCACCTACCAGCCACCACAAGCTCCGGAAAACTACCTCGACGCGGCCATCACGAACCTCTTCTACACCTGCAACGTGCTGCACGATGTCTGGTATCATTATGGCTTCGATGAGGAGAGCGGCAACTTCCAGACCTTCAATGCCAACGGGCTGGGGGCGGGCAACGATGCGGTGATCGCGCAGGCGCAGGACGGAGGAGGGATGAACAACGCCAACTTCGGCACACCGCCCGATGGGGAGGCGGGGCAGATGCAGATGTACCTCTGGCGCGCCGGCACCGACAGCACCCTTACGATCAACAGCCCGGCCAACGTCGCAGGGGTGTATGTGAACGCATTGGCCGGCTTCGGTCCGCCGCTGCCGGAGATACCGCTCACCGCGGACATCGTCCTCGTGGTGGATGATCTGGCTCCGGAGAACGATGGCTGCGACCTCATCACGAACGGCTCGGCCATCGCCGGGAACATCGCCCTGGTCGATCGTGGTGAATGCACCTTCGTGAGCAAGGTGCTCGCCTTGCAGGATAACGGCGCAACGGCGGTGATCGTCATCAACAACGTGCCCGGCGACCCCATCGCCATGGGTGGCAGCGGCGGCGAAGACATCGTGATCCCTTCCGTGATGATCTCCGAAAGCGATGGGGAACTCATCAAGCAGGCGTTGGAGGATGGACCTGTGAACGGCACCTTGCAGAGCCTGAACCCGGAAGAGCTGCGCGATTGTGACTTCGACAACGGCATCATCGCGCACGAATACGGGCATGGCGTTTCAACACGCCTCACCGGTGGGCCGGACAACTCGGACTGCCTGTGGAACGCGGAGCAGATGGGAGAAGGCTGGAGCGATTGGATGGGCATGATGCTCACTATGCGCCCGGGCGATGATGGTGCGATGATCCGGGGTGTGGGCACCTTCGTGCGCGATCAGGAGACCGACGGCCCCGGGATTCGGCCAGCCCCCTACTCCACCGATCCGGCGATCAACGACTACACGTACGGCGCCACCAACAACCAGAACATTTCCGAACCGCACGGCATCGGCTTCGTCTGGGCCACCATGCTGTGGGACCTGAACTGGGCGCTCATCGAGCAGTACGGATGGGACCCTGATGTTTACAACGGGAACGGCGGGAACAATAGGGCCATCCAACTGATGATGGACGGGTTGAAACTGCAGCCCTGCAACCCCGGCTTCGTGGATGGGCGCGATGCCATCCTGCGCGCAGACACACTGAACTTCGGGGCGGAGAACGCCTGTTTGATCTGGAACGTCTTTGCGCAGCGCGGCCTGGGTTACAGTGCCGATCAGGGTGACCCCTTCTCGCGCAGCGACCAGACCGAAGCCTTCGATCTGCCGGCAGCCTGCGTAGCCGCAGGGCTTACCGATACCTATTCCACCGCTGCACCGGTATTGGGCCTGATGCCCAACCCGGCCAACGACCAAGTGACACTGTCGCTGGATCGCGCCTCGCGAACGGGTGCGATCGTGCTGATCCACAGCGCGGAGGGCCGCTTGGTGCGTTCCGTGCAATGGCCTTCCGGAATGGCCCAATTGGACCTTGACCTGTCAGGGCTCGCCCCGGCGCTCTACGCGGTGGAGGTGCGTTCAACCACCGGCACGGTGCAGGCGCGGTTGGTGGTACACTAAGCCTGAGAGACCTCCCTCCTTGCTTATTCCTTCACCCAACGCAAGGTGGCAGGACCGCCATCCACATGCACCCCATAGATCCCCGGTAGCAATGGTGTGGTAGCGAT
>JAGODO010000110.1 GCA_017998165.1 Flavobacteriales bacterium
GTCAGCCTGCGCCAGCAGCTCTACTACTTCGCGTTGAGCCTGACCCGTGACCGCGACACCGCTCAGGACCTCTTGCAGGAAAGCATGTTGCGCGCACTCACCTATCGGGAGAAGTTCCAGGACAACACGAACTTCAAGGCGTGGCTTTACACCATCATGCGCAACACCTTCATCAATGACCATCGGCGTGGCAAGCGCACCGACGCGGTGATGGGCCGCGTGGAGCGCGAGCAGTTCCATGCGATGAGGGTGGAAACAGCGGCGAGCACGGAAAGCACCGTGAAGCTGCGCGAGATCGATCACAGCATGGCGCGCTTGGACGACGCGTTCCGGGAACCGTTCCGGATGCACCATGACGGATTCAGGTACCATGAGATCGCTGACCGGCTGGGGATCCCGATCGGAACAGTGAAGAGCCGCATTCACCAGGCACGACACCGGTTGATGGACATGCTCAGCGACAAGCACGTGAAATGAAACGTGCGGCCATCGTGATCGGGTCCGGTTTCGCCGGAACGTCCGCCGCCACCACGTTGGCGAGCAAAGGCTATGCGGTAACGTTGGTGGAGAAGAACGACGAACCCGGGGGCCGCGCCCGCGTCTGGCGCAAGGACGGATTCTCCTTCGATATGGGTCCGAGCTGGTACTGGATGCCGGAAGTGTTCGAACGGTACTTTGAGCGCTTCGGTCATACGGTAGCCCAGCGCTATGACCTGATCAGGCTTGACCCTTCCTATCAGGTCGTCTTTGGCCCGAAGGATGTCTGGAACGTCCCGGCAGGTGTACCCGCGTTGAAGGAGCTTTTCGAACGTATCGAGGTGGGCGCCGGGGCCAGGTTGGAGAAGTTCCTTGCGGAAGCACGGCAGAAGTATGACCTCGGGATGAACGAGCTGGTGTATCGGCCATCGCTTTCCTGGGGCGAGTTCATGGATTTCCGGATGATCAGGGGCATGCTGCGCACGTCCGTGTTCGGCTCCTTGCGAAAGCATGTGGCGTGCTACTTCACCGACCCACGCCTGCGGATGCTGTTGGAATTCCCTGTGCTCTTTCTCGGTGCGAGCCCGGACAACACACCAGCGCTCTACAGTCTGATGAACTACGCGGACATGGCCTTGGGCACCTGGTACCCGATGGGCGGCATGGGCAGGATCGTTGACGCGATGATGCATGTGGCGAAAGAACAGGGCGTTGACATCCGCACAGGCACCCCGGTGGAACAGGTGGTCGTTGAGAGCGGTAAGGCGGTCGGTGTGCGCACACCCATGGGGGAATTGCGTGCGGATGTCGTTGTTGCTGCCGCTGACTATCACCATGTGGAACACGACCTGCTCGATGCAGGTGATCGCAGCTATACCGAGCGCTACTGGGACGGTCGCGTGATGGCACCGTCCTCGCTGCTCTTCTACTTCGGCTTCAATACCCGTATTCCCAAGCTCACGCACCACAACCTCTTCTTCGACGCCTCGCTGGACACCCACGCCAGGGAGATCTACGATGTGCCCCAATGGCCCAGTCAGCCGCTCATGTATATCTCCGCACCGTCGAAGACCGATGCTTCGGTAGCACCGGAAGGTCATGAGAACGTGTTCGCCCTGATACCCATCGCACCGGGACTGCCTGACACGGAGGAAGTACGCCAACACTATCGCCAGCTTGTTCTGGAGAAGCTCTCCGCGCATTCCGGGCTCGATGTCGCACCTCACCTCGTGCTCGAACGCAGCTACTGCATCAACGATTTCAAGAGCGACTACAACGCGTACCGGGGAAATGCGTACGGCCTTGCGAACACGTTGGAACAGACCGCGGTCCTCAAGCCCAGCATGAAGAGCAAGCGCGTGAAAGGACTCTACTTCACAGGCCAGCTCACCGTGCCCGGACCTGGCGTTCCACCGTCATTGATCAGTGGCCAGGTGGTGGCCGACCTCATCGAAAAAGACAGCCTGCACGCATGAACACGATCGCCCTTTACGACCGCGTGTGCCTCAAGGCGAGCCGTAACACCACGGCGGCCTACAGCACATCCTTCTCCCTCGGTGTGCGTTCACTGCACAAGCGCTTCCACGACCCTATCCATGCCATCTACGGGTTCGTCCGGTTCGCCGACGAGATCGTGGACACCTTCCACACGTTCGACAAGCGTGCGCTGTTGGCTCGGTTCCGCGAGGACACCGAACGCGCGATCGCCGAACGCATCAGTCTGAACCCGATCCTGCACAGCTACCAGAGCGTGGTTCACCGCTATGGTATCGAGCGTGGGTTGTACGACGCCTTCCTGCGGAGCATGGAGATGGATCTTCGCGATACGGAACACGATCAGCGATCCTACGCGACCTACATCCTCGGTAGTGCCGAAGTGGTCGGACTGATGTGCTTGCGCGTCTTCTGCGAAGGGGATGATGCGATGTACCAGCGATTGAAGCCCGCGGCGATGAAACTCGGCTCCGCGTTCCAGAAGGTGAATTTCCTGCGCGACCTGAAGGACGACCATCAGCAATTGGGGCGCACCTATTTCCCCGGTGTGGATGTGGAGCATCTCACCATAGCGGACAAGCGGAACATCGAGGCGGACATCCATGCGGATTTCTCCGCTGCGCTGTCCGGCATCCGGCAGTTGCCGAAAGGCGCACGCTTCGGGGTGTACGTGGCTTACGTCTACTACATGGCCCTTTTCCGCAAGATCCAGGCGTTGCCGACCGAGCGCGTTTTGCGCGAGCGGATCCGGGTACGCAACCGCTACAAGATCGCGTTGTTCACCACCAGCCTGTTGCGCCACAGTTTCGGCATGCTATGAACGAGATGGAACAGATGAACGAGGAGCGCGTGATCCTGGTGGACGCCGATGATGTGGAGGTCGGTACGATGTCCAAGTCCCGGGCGCACCGGAAAGGGCGGTTGCACAGGGCATTCTCCATCTTCATCTTCAACAGTGAAGGACGGCTGCTGCTGCAACGACGCGCACAAGGCAAGTACCACAGCGGTGGACTCTGGACCAACTCCTGCTGCAGCCATCCCCGGCCGGGAGAGTCCGTGTCGCAAGCAGCAACGCGCCGGTTGAAGGAGGAACTGGGCGTCTCCTGCGCCCTGTCGCCCGAGTTCAACTTCACCTATCGCGCGGAAGTGGGAAAAGACCTGATCGAGCATGAGTTCGACCATGTCCTCTTCGGCACCTACGATGGACCCGTGCTGCCCGATGCGAGTGAGGTCAGTGACGTGCGGTGGATGCGCATGAATGACCTCGCTGATGATCTCCGCACATCCGGCTCCAACTACACGGCCTGGCTGAATATCTGCTGGCCACGGGTGTGGGAGCGTTTCGTGGCCTTGCAACGCGCGTGATGGGCAAGCCGCGCATCAGCATCCATTGGTTCCGCCGCGACCTGCGGCTGGAGGACAACCACGGCTTGTACCGTGCGCTTTCGGATCACGGCGAGGTTCTTCCGTTGTTCATCTTCGATACGGAGATCCTGGATGAGCTGGAGGATAAACGCGACCGCCGCGTGGACTTCATCCACCGCACATTGACAGGTCTGAAACTGGCGATCGAGAAGCACGGTGGTTCACTGCTGATCGAACACGGACCGCCCATCGATTGCTGGAAACGTGTGCTGGACAAATACGACGTGACCGCCGTATCGGTGAACCACGACCACGAGCGATACGCGAACACACGGGACAAGGCCATCGGCGAACTGTTGACGTCGCGGGGTATCGAGCTGCGGTCCTTCAAGGACATCAGCATCTTCGAACGGAGCGAGGTGATCAAGGACGACGGCAAACCATACACGGTCTTCACGCCGTACTCGCGCAAGTGGCGCGCGCATTTCCGGGAAGACATGGTCGGGCCGTTCGCCAGTGCGAAGAAGCTCGCGGCATTGCACAAGACCGGCCAACTACCCATGCTCTCGCTGGAAGACATCGGTTTCCTTCGGACCGACCTGGACGCACCTCCGTTGACGGTGAATGATGAACTCCTGCAGCAGTACCACCTCACGCGCAACACCCCGGGTATCGAAGGCACCAGTCGCATGAGCATTCACCTGCGTTTCGGCACGGTGAGCCCGCGCGCGCTGATGAAGCGCGGCATGGAAGTGAACGGCACTTACGCCAACGAGCTGATCTGGCGGGAGTTCTTCATGCAGATCCTTTGGCACTTCCCGCACGTGGTCACCAAGGCGTTCAAACCGGCCTACGACGGGATCAAGTTGCGCAACAACGAGCGCGAGTTCGCCGCCTGGTGCGAAGGACGCACGGGCTACCCGCTCGTGGATGCGGGCATGCGCGAGCTGAACGCATCCGGGCATATGCACAACCGCGTACGTATGGTCGTGTCCAGCTTCCTGACAAAACACCTGCTGATCGATTGGCGCTGGGGCGAAGCATACTTCGCGCAGAAGCTGCTCGACTTCGAGCTCAGCAGCAACAATGGCGGCTGGCAGTGGGCCAGTGGCAGCGGCTGCGATGCCGCCCCATACTTCCGCGTGTTCAACCCGACAATTCAGCAGGAGAAGTTCGATCCGGAGTTAACGTATGTGAAACAATGGCTGCCAGAGTATGGTGGCAAGGACTATGCTGCCCCCATCGTCGTTCATGATGTAGCGCGGAAGCGCGCCATCGAGGCCTACAAGACGGCTTTGGATGGTGGGCGCAAGCGCGAGGAACGGCAACACGAACTCTTCAATTGAACGAATATGGCACGCAGAAAGAAGTTGATCCTCACCCAACCGGTGAAAGAAGGACTGAAAGCGATAAAGGTCCGCTTGGACGCACGCACGATCATCACCCTGGCCAGCACGAAGGCGCTGGAATTCTGGAGGCAGCGGTACCCGAACCTTGAAGTGATCGGTTGATGAAGCACACGCTTGAGCGGGAACAATGGCTGCCCATCCCCACCGAGCAGGCGTGGGACTTTTTCAGTTCACCCCGGAATCTGGCCAAGATCACGCCGGGAGATATGGGTTTCCGCATCCGGGAGCCGTTCGAGGACACGGCGATGTTCACCGGGCAACGCATCTCCTACACGGTGCGGCCACTCTTCGGGGTCCCGTTGAAGTGGGTCACGTGCATCGCCATCGCCGAGCCGCCCCACCGGTTCGTTGACGTGCAGATCGAAGGGCCTTACCGGCATTGGTGGCACGAGCACACCTTCATCGAAAAAGACGGCGGTACGCTCATGAAGGACAAGGTGGAGTATGAGTTGCCCTTCGGTCTGTTGGGCGACCTGTTGCACGGACCGCTGGTGAAGGGCCGCTTGAAGGCCATTTTTGATTTCCGTTTCCGCTCGCTCGAACAGATCTTCGGCCCCGGGCGTTCCCGGAACATGCGGTTAGCTTAGTCGGCCATGGGCGCTTGGAGCATCATCGGCATTGTGGCGACCACCTTCTTTGCCATGGAGTTCGTGGCGTGGGCCACGCACAAGTACGTGATGCACGGTTTCCTGTGGCACCTGCACAGCGACCACCACAAGAAGGACCACTACGGCTTCCTGGAGCGCAACGACACCTTCTTCCTGATCTTCGCCATACCGAGCATGGCGCTCTTCTTCATCGGCGCACGGGCCGGGCTGCACACGCCTTGGCTATGGATCGGACTGGGCATCCTCGTTTATGGCATAGCGTACTTCTTCGTACACGAGGTGTTCATCCACCAGCGCATCAAGTGGCTGCGCAGCGCGAACACGGCCTACTTCCTCGGGTTGCGGCGCGCACACAAGGTCCATCACAAGCGACTGGTGAAAGAGGACGGCGAGTGCTTCGGCATGCTGTGGGTACCGATGAAGTACTTCCGCGAAGCAAGCAAGCAATTGCGCCAGAATCCCGCTTGAGAAGATGAGCACGTATGCGTGGGTGGACCTGTGCAGCGTGCTGGTGCCCTTTCTGGCGAGTTTCCATCCCAAGCTACGATTCCACGAGCGCTGGTGGGCGTTGTTCCCCGGGATCGCGATCATGATGGTCCTCTTCATTCCTTGGGATGCGGCGTTCACGCGAGCGGGCGTCTGGGGTTTCGAGCCGGAGCATGTCTGGAGTGTGCGCTTGTTGCATTTGCCGATGGAGGAGTGGCTCTTCTTCATCTGCATCCCCTATTGCTGCGTGTTCTCCTACCACTGCTTTCACGTCCTTGGGGTGAAGGATCATTGGGGACGACACGCTCGGACCATCAGCTTGGTGCTCATGGTCGGCTTGCTCACCATTGCGCTGCTGAACTGGTCACAGGCTTACACATTCACCGCTTGGACGCTCTGCGCGTTGTGGATGGCCTTCACCGCATTCATTCAGAAAGCACCCTGGTTGGGGCGTTTCTACTTTGCCTACGCCGCTCTGCTCCTGCCCTTCCTCGTTGTGAACGGCGTACTCACCGGTACCGGGCTCGACCGGCCAGTGGTGTGGTATGACCCTGCGGAGAACTTGGGCCTGCGGATCGGCACCATACCCGTGGAGGACATCTTCTACGGCATGCTGATGACCGGACTGGTCGTGAGCGTGTACGAGGCTCTGCTTGCACGGCGGGGTGAACAAGCGGCTGTTCGCGAGGTCTGATCGGCCGACCGTCCAAGCCGGGGTCCACACCTACTTTCGCGGCACTTCGGACGTGCAAGGGATGAGTGAGCAACTGGCCCGCATCGGTAGCTGGGTGGAGCACCTGGTGAAGGCGCGCACGCGCCACAGCGTGCATTCGCCCTTTGTGTACGAGCTGACGAACGAGGTGCTGCGCGTGGACGAGGACCAGCCGGAGTTCGCGGCCATCGAAGCGCTGCGGGAGGATCTTCTGCTGAGCGACCAGGTGATCCGCGTGAACGACCTGGGCGCAGGCAGCCGCCTCTTGGATGAGCCCGTTCGTCAAGTGAGCGACATGGCCCGCACCAGCCTGAAACCGGCGCGCCAAGCCCAGCTCCTTTACCGTCTCGCGAACTACTTCGCGCCCACAACGATACTGGAACTCGGCACCAGTTTCGGGCTGAGCACGCTCTACCTGGCCCGTGGCGCTGAAAATGCGCAGGTGACGACCATCGAGGGCTGCCCGCAGACGTATCGCATCGCCCAGCACCATTTTGAACGCCTGCGCCAACGGAACATCAACGCCGTGCTCGGCAGCTTCCGCAGCAGCCTGCCCTTCGTGGTGCGCACGGCCGAGAAGCTGGACATGGTCTTCCTCGACGGGCATCACGCGAAGGAGCCGACGCTCGAATACTTCGAGCTCTGCCTCCAGAAAGCGCACAATGACAGCGTCTTCATCCTCGACGACATCCACTGGAGCAAAGGCATGGAAGCGGCGTGGGAAACGGTGAAGATGCACCCACGCGTAACGGTGACGATCGACCTGTACGACCTGGGGCTCGTCTTCTTCCGCCAGGAGCAGGCACGACAGCACTTCCGCTTGCGCTATTGACCGGCGCATGAGGATCTATACCCGCACCGGCGACAAGGGTCAGACAAGCCTGCTGGGCGGCAAGCGCGTACCGAAGGACCACGCCCGCATCGAAGCGTACGGGACGATCGATGAGTTGAACAGCCACATCGGCATGCTGCGCGATCTGGCGGGCACCGATCAGCGGGAACTGCTTATCAGCATCCAGGAAAAGCTCTTCAGCCTGGGCTCACGGCTGGCCTCCGCGAGCAACGAGGAAGCCGACAAGTTCAAGGTGCCGCATGTGGAAGAGGCGGACATCACCGCGCTGGAGACGGCCATGGATGCAATGGACGCGGTGCTGCCGGAGATGCGCAACTTCATCCTGCCCGGTGGGCACCCGTCGGTTTCGCAGGCCCACATCTGCCGCACCGTTTGCCGGAGGGCCGAGCGGTTGGTCGTTTCCATCGCAGAGCAGGAGCAATTGCCCGAGAGCGTAGTGCGCTACCTGAACCGCCTGAGCGACCTGCTCTTTGTGCTCGCCAGATGGCTGGGACACACCCTCGGCGCCGACGAGATCCCTTGGAGGCCCCGGGGCTGAACCGCTGGAACCCTTGCGGCCCTAGGGAAATCCAACATCGGGCGATGGTTGATAATTAGACCTTGACGGGATCCATGCCCGTCTATATTTGCGGCCCTGTAAAAAAACGGTCCCCGTACCATGTACTGGACGCTCGAACTCGCCTCGTACCTCGAAGACGCCCCTTGGCCCGCCACCAAGGATGAGCTGATCGACTTCGCCATGCGCACGGGCGCGCCACTGGAAGTGGTGGAGAACCTGCAGGCCATTGAGGATGACGAGGAGATCTTCGAGAGCATCGAGGAGATCTGGCCGGACTACCCGAGCAAGGAGGATTTCTTCTTCAACGAGGACGAATACTGACGCGCTTCGCGCACTGTGGAACCCTCCGCTGCAGCGGAGGGTTTTTCATTTCCTGCCAGCCTGACCGGTCACTCGCGATGGCCCGGTCCGTGCGTGGCACCTCCGGCTACCTTTGGCCTCCTTTTCAAAAAACACCCGTCGGAAGGAACCGGAGCGCAGATAGTGAAGCACGACCCGCTGAAGCCTGCTCCTTTCCCCTTTCACCTTTTCACCCCTCCCCGATGTTCGGTTCCCTCATCAAGACCATTTTCGGCGACAAGGCCCAGCGCGACCTGAAGGAAGTCCAGCCGCTCGTTGAGCGTGTGAAGGCCGAATTCACCAAGCTCGAGCCGCTGAGCAACAACGACCTGCGCGCGAAGACCAGCGACTTCAAGCAGCGTATCGCCGACGGCATCAAAGAGGAGCAAACCAAGGTGGATGCTCTGCGGGCGGAGATCGATGGGGACCCGCGCATGGACATCCACGCGCGCGAGTCGCGCTACCAGGAGATCGATAAGCTGGAGGAGAAGATCGTCGCCAAGATCGAGGAAGTGCTTCTGGAGATAATGCCCGAGGCCTTCGCCGTTGTGAAAGAGACTGCCCGGCGCCTGAAGGAGAACAAGGAGCTGCGTGTGCGCGCCACGGACTTCGACCGTGAACTGGCCGCCAAGCGCGAGAGCATCCGGATCGAAGGTGAAGACGCCATCTGGAACAATACATGGATCGCCGCCGGCAATCCCGTGACCTGGGAGATGGTCCACTACGACGTGCAGCTGATCGGCGGCATCGCGCTGCACAAGGGCAAGATCTCCGAGATGGGTACCGGTGAGGGCAAGACCCTCGTCGCTACGCTGCCCGTTTACCTGAATGCCCTGGCCGGTCGCGGTGTTCACCTCGTCACGGTGAACGACTACCTGAGCAAGCGCGACAGCGAGTGGATGGGGCCGCTGTATGAATTCCATGGCCTGCGCGTGGATTGCATCGACAAGCACGAGCCCAACAGCGCCGCGCGACGTGCCGCGTACATGGCCGACATCACCTTCGGTACCAACAACGAGTACGGCTTCGATTACCTGCGCGACAACATGTCGCATACCCCCACCGCGCTGGTGCAACGCAAGCACCACTTCGCCATCGTGGATGAGGTGGACAGCGTACTCATCGACGATGCGCGGACGCCCTTGATCATCAGCGGCCCGACGCCGAAAGGGGAGATCCACCAGTTCGATGAGTACAAACCGCGAGTGGAGCGCCTGTACAACGCCCAACGCCAGCTGGTCACCAAGCTCATCGCCGAGGCCAAAGAGGCGCTGAAGGGGCTGGAGACGAACAGTGTGAGCAAGGAGAACCTGGAGAAGGGTGGCATGGCCATCCTTCGCGCCTACCGTGGTCTCCCGAAGAACACCGCGCTCATCAAGTTCCTGAGCGAACCGGGCGTGCGCGCACTCCTGCAAAAGACCGAGGCCTACCACCTGCAGGACCAGCAGAAGGAGATGCCGAAGGTGGACGCGGAGATCTACTTCACCATTGACGAGAAGCACAACAGCATCGAACTCGCCGAGAAGGGCGTGGACCTGATCAGCGCGGATGTGAACGATCCGCAGTTCTTCATCCTCACCGATGTGGGGGGAGAGATCGCGGAGATCGAAAAGAGCGGTTCCGCCGTGGAGGAGAAGGCCCGCCGCAAGGACGAGGTGCTGCGCGACTTCGGCATCAAGAGCGAACGCGTACACACGGTAACCCAGCTGATCCGCGCATACGCGCTCTACGAGAACAACGTGGAGTACGTGGTGATGGACGGCAAGGTGAAGATCGTGGACGAACAGACCGGCCGTATCCTGGAAGGTCGCCGCTACAGCGATGGGCTGCACCAGGCGATCGAGAGCAAGGAGAACGTGAAGATCGAGGCGGCTACGCAGACGTACGCGACGGTCACGCTGCAGAACTACTTCCGCATGTACCACAAGCTCGCGGGCATGACGGGTACGGCGGAGACCGAGGCGCAGGAACTGTGGGACATCTACAAGCTGGACGTGATGGTGATCCCCACCAACCGCCAGGTCGTTCGCAAGGACAACGAGGACATGGTCTTCAAGACCAAGCGCGAGAAATACAACGCGGCGATCGACGAGATCGTGGCACTACAGAACGCCGGACGTCCGGTGCTCGTGGGTACGACCACCGTTGAAGTGAGCGAACTGGTGAGCCGTATGCTCACCATGCGCAACATCAAACACAACGTGCTGAACGCGAAGCAGCATGCGCGTGAGGCGGACATCGTGTTGCATGCGGGCCAGGCGGGCACCGTGACGATCGCCACGAACATGGCGGGTCGAGGTACGGACATCAAGCTCGGGGCGGGGGTGAAGGAAGCGGGTGGCTTGGCCATCGTGGGCACCGAGAAGCACGAGAGCCGCCGCGTTGATCGTCAGCTCCGCGGACGCTCGGGCCGACAGGGCGATCCCGGTTCGTCGCAGTTCTACATCTCGTTGGAGGACGACCTGATGCGCATGTTCGGCAGCGAGCGCATCAGCAAACTGATGGACCGCCTGGGCCTGAAGGAGGGCGAAGTGATCCAGCACAGCATGGTCACCGCCAGCATCGAGCGGGCGCAGAAGAAAGTGGAGGAGAACAACTTCGGCATCCGCAAACGCCTGCTGGAGTACGACGACGTGATGAACAAGCAGCGGCAGGTGATCTACAAGCGCCGCCACAACGC
>JAGODO010000111.1 GCA_017998165.1 Flavobacteriales bacterium
CAACGGCCGGCGCTACATACAGCTGGCAGGACAACAGCTCTTCCCCGACGTTCATCGCCACGACGACCGGCACCTATGATGTGAACGTCACCGTGAACGGCTGCACCACCAACGACGCCATCAACGTCACCTTCAACCCGATGCCTACTGTGGATCTGGGACCTGATGCCACTATTTGCGAAGGGGATCCGCTGCAACTCGACGCCACGTCCGCAGGAGCGAGCTATCTCTGGCAGGACGGGTCCACCAGTGCGACCTTCGATGTGACCGGAACAGGGACCTACAGTGTGGACGTCTCGTTGGGGTCCTGCTCAGCGACGGATGCCATCGATGTGACGGTGAACCCGAGCCCGGTAGTTGACCTTGGCCCGGACGCTGCGCTTTGTGATGGCGACCAGCTCGTGCTGAACGCGACCACAGTGGGTGCGACCTACAACTGGCAGGACAATAGCAGCGCGCCAACGTTGCTCGTGACCACAAGCGGGACCTACGATGTGGACGTGACCGTTAGCGGCTGCACCACCAACGACGCCATCACGGTCACGTTCAACCCTGTTCCAACTGTGGACCTCGGTGACGACCTCGTGATCTGCGAAGGTGATGTACTACAGCTCGATGCCACCGCTCCAGGGGCCGCATATCTCTGGCAGGATGGCTCAACCAATGCGACCTTCGATGTGATCAACACCGGGACGTATGATGTGGATGTCTCGCTCGGTTCGTGCGTAGTTACCGACGCGATCACTGTGACCGTCAACGCTGCACCAGTATTCGACCTGGGGGACGATCTGGCCGTCTGCCCCGGCGAAGAGGTGACCTTCGATGCCAGCGCATCCGCTGCCACGTACCTGTGGCAGGACAACTCAACGGCAGCGACTTTCACGACCGACCAGCCGGGGGTTTACAGCGTGACCGTTTCCGCGAACGGCTGTAGCAGCGCTGACCAGATCACGCTCTCGAACGTTGACCTGCAAAGCGTGGATCTGGGCTCCGATGTGTCCATTTGCGATGGGACGACACTGACGTTGGATGCCACACTGGCCGGCAGTACGTACCTGTGGAATACGGGCGCGACCACTGCAACGATCAATGTGACCGAGCCGGGAACGTATGACGTGGAGGTCTTCCAAAGCGGCTGTTCGGTAACCGATCAGATCGATGTGGCCGTGCTGCCTTCTCCTATCGTGGATCTGGGGAACGACACCACGCTGTGCGAGCAGGCCACGATCCCGCTCGATGCTTTCAATGCAGGCGCCACGTACGCGTGGTCCACGGGAAGCACCACCTCGTCGATCGATGTCTCCTCCCCTGCGGTCTATAGCGTTACGGTTGACCTGGGCGGTTGCACCTCGAGCGATGACATCGATATCGCCTACGTGGGCGCATTGACGCTGAACATCGGGAATGACACCACACTCTGTCCGGGCGCGACACTTGACCTGCACGCCTCTCTGCCGGGAGGAACCACCGTATGGAGCACGAACGTGGTGGCGCCTACGATCACCGTCGATGAACCGGATATCTATTGGGCCACGATCACGGTGAGCGGGTGCGCGGTGAGCGATTCCATTACTGTGGATGAAGTGCCCCTGCCGGAGCTTGACCTGGGCGGGGACGCGGCCGTGTGCCAAGGCAATTCGGTGAGCTTCGACATCACCGTTCCTGGAGCCGCATACCTGTGGGAGGATGGGACCACCGAACCAGCCCGCACCATCGACAATGCCGGTGAGCACTGGGCGCGCATCACTCTCGCCGGGTGCATCACAGCGGACACCTTCGACCTCGCGTTGATCCCGTTGCCGGTGGTAGACCTGGGACCGGATACAGGTCTCTGCGACCAAAGCACCCTGGTCCTGGATGCGACCACACCGTCGGCCACGTATCACTGGAGCGATGACTCGGAGCAACCGACGCTTACCGTCGGCGCAGGCGATTGGAACGTGGAAGTGACCGTGAACGGTTGTTCCAGTTCTGACTCCATCCACATCGACGCTCTGCCGACTCCGGTATTCGAGCTACCGCAGGACACGACGCTCTGCAACGGCTCGGTCTGGATGATCGACGCGGCACAACCGGGTGCCTCCTATCTCTGGCAGGACGGTTCGACGGCGAGCGGATTCCTCGTCGACCATGCGGGAACCTATTCCGCTGCGGTGAGTATCGCCGCCTGCAGCACGCACGATGCCGTAAACGTTACCTACTTCGATGAATCCTTGGTGGACCTGGGTCCCGATACCATGCTTTGCCCCGGGGAACAAGTCACGCTCACACTCGATCTTCCCGGAGTGGATCTCACCTGGCCGGATCAAAGCACGGGCACCAGCTACGTCGTTGCATCAGGTGGCACCTATGCGGTGACGGCGAACGCCAACGGATGCGAAACGACGGATCAGATCCTCGTCACGTACGTGCCCTTGCCCCAACCGGACCTGGGGGCTGACCGCACGCTGTGCGAAGGAGACAGCCTGGTCCTTTCTGTGCAACCCGGTAGTGCCAGCGTTGTGTGGAGCACAGGCAGCGCGAATGATTCGCTGCTCACCACTGAAACCGGTAATGTAGCTGTGACGCTGACGCTCGAGGGTTGCGTTTCCGCCGACGCGGTCCACGTGACCTTCCTGCCGGTCGTGGATGACATCGATCTGGGACCGGATGCGACCATCTGCCTTGGCGACGAGATCCTGCTTGCCGCGACCGTACACCTGGCCAGCTACCTATGGAATACCGGTGATAACGACGCCAGCATCCAAGTGACCACGCCCGGCGTCTACCATGTGGTATTGAGCGGGCCGTGCATCAGCGCAACGGATACCATCGTGATCGGCGAGGGCAATTGTGCGCCTTTCATCCATGTACCCAACAGCTTCACTCCCAATGGCGACGGCATCAATGATCTGTTCACCCCGGTGACCACCGGCAGCTTCCGCTCATACTCGTTCCTGATCTTCGATCGATGGGGCGAAGCCATCTTCAGCAGCGACCAGCCGGGCGAGCCTTGGGATGGCCAGATGAACGGGACTCCGGTCCAGGACGGCGTCTACGTCTGGGTGCTCATGTACAAGTCCCTTACCGACAACGGCGTGAAGCAGGAGCGCCTGACCGGCAGTGTGACCTTGCTCCGATAGGGTCAGTGAACGGCGTCGAAGCCGTCCTCTTTCCAGATGTAGTCTCCCTCAGCGATGCGCATGTAGGCCATCCGCATGTCCGTGATCCGTTCGCCCGTCCCTCGCCCGACCAGAACGGTGGCCTCGTCGACGTACTCGATGCGGTCATACGCGAAGGGGATCAGGATCTTTCCATGGACATCGATCACCCCTTTTCGGCCTCCGCTTCCCGGACCGGGGTCGGATGCGATCAGGTGGCCACCCCGGACATCGGTGAGTGTCGGGTACTTTACCGGAAGTACCGCCCTTCCCGTACTGTCCACAAGGCCGAACAGCTGCGCATCGCGCACCCGGCCGAATCCCTCGTGCATTTCCCACGCTCCGTCATGTGTGGCTTCGGCCAGCATGTTCCCCGCGCGGTCCGCGTATCCCCACTTGTTCTTCTTCTTCACCGGAACAGCACCGCACTCGAGCAGGCCGATGTCGACGAACCTCGGGGGCATGACGGACGCTCCGGACCGGTCGACCAACCCGGCCTTTCCCGCGCTCATGACCCGCGCAACGCCGTTATGGAAGTCACACCAGGCCGGAGGGGCATCCTGCGGTTGCGCATATTGCTGGGGTACGATGAGGCGCCCGCTGGCATCCACATAGCCGCATTTGCCCCCATCCGTTACCACGGCCAACCCTTCGCTGAACGTCCCGACGTTCTCATGCTCCACGCCCAGGAGCACATCACCGAACGGGCTGATCACGCCTGTTCGCCCACCCTTGCGGACGCGCGATACCGCATTGACGAAGCCTTCCACCCATTCGTATTGGAACGGAACGACCAGTTCCCCCTTCGTATCGATCACGCCGAAAAGATCCCCTTGTTGCACCACCGCAACACCGTTGTGGAAGGTGTTGGCCCCATCATGGATGAAGGGGATGGCGATCGCGCCTTTGGTATCGAGGTAGCCGAATTTCCCCTCTTTCTCGGCATACGCCGATCCTGAACTGAACTCACCGACCTCATCGTACTCAAGCCCGACAACGAGCTTGCCCGAGCGGTCGACAACGCCTGCCCGATCGCCGCGCTCGACGGTCGCGAGCCCCTCGCTAAAACCGAGCACATCATCGTATTCGACGGCGATCACCTCCTTGCCCATCTTGTTCACCGTACCTGCCAAGCCATCACGCCCGACCTGTGCCTGCCCCCCCTCGAAGGGCTCGGCGAACTCGTAGATGGCCTTGATGCGTTCGGTCCCCTTCGCGTCGATGTAGCCCCATTTGCCGTTCTGTCGGAATGGATAAAGCACGAGGCTCGCGGTCTGGAACACCTCGGTGAGTTCCTCCACGAAGGGATAGTCAGGATATTCCTTCAAAAAACGCATCATGCTCCCTACGCTGAGGTCCTTTGTCCGCGCCTCATAGATGCCGCGCCATGCTTCAGCCACATGAGGGGACCTGGGATAGCGACGGATGAAGGCCATCAGTTCCTCCGGTGTACCGCCGGGCGTACTCGCGCGGTAGATCTCCGCCTCGGCGTTCACCACGTAGGGACTTCCCGGATGATCGGCAATGAAGCGCTCGTACTCCGCCAGTGTTCCGTTCGGGGCCGCCTCGCGGAAGACCGCCTCCTGCATCCGGTTACGGGCCTCGTACGTTTCCTTCGCCCCGGGATGCGCGCCCAAGAAGATCCTGTACCCCTCCGCGGTGTTGAGCGCCCGTGCTTCCTGGAAAGCGAGCGCGTCCCTGGCGGCGGCGGCCTCCGGCACATGCGAACTGCTCACGAACCGCTCCATGAACAACTGATAGCCTTCGATGGTGTTCAACGCCCCCGCACGTTCCCAAGCGATCGCATAGATGTGCTCCCGTTGCACCAAGATAGCCCCGGCATCGACACCAAAGGACCGGTAGGCCGCGCGCTTCTTGTCGGCCAGTGATGCGTAGGCCGCATCGGCGCGCTGGATGAACACGAAAGCGCTGTCCAATTGGTAGAACGGGTTGTCCGTGCGGCCGACGATCACGCTCAAGCCATACCAGGCCGCCGCAGGGTTCTTGTTCACCTCCTTGCGGAAAAGTTCGCGCGCCTTGAAGTAATCGTGCATGCCCAACGCCTCGAAGGCCTTCTTCAGCCGCCCGGCCATCAACGGGACTGAAAGCCCGATGGCGAACAGGAAAAACAAGAAGCGTGTCCCAAGCGTTCTATGCACGCGACGAAAGTACCCGGGGCATTCCGCAGCACTGACCAACTTCGCCGCGCAGGATCGACCATGCGCTGTTGATGGAGAACGTACCGCTGCCTTTGGAGCGCCATCTCACCCGGCGCAATGCGCGACTGGCTTTGCTGCTGATCGGACTGGTCAGCCTCGCAGCGATGTTCTCGCTGCGTGATGTCCGCGTCGATTACGACTTCGAGAAGTTCTTCCCGAACAACGACCCGGAGCTCGACCACTACCTCCTTTTCCGCCAACGCTTCGGTCACGACAACGACTTCCTGATGTTCGGTCTGGAATCCGCCGAAGGACGGAGCGTGTTCGATCGGGCCTTCCTTGAGCGCGTCGATTCACTGGCGGCGCGACTTGAACGCCTACCGCTGGTATTGCGTGTGCTTTCCCCGACCCGCATGACCGAACCGGTGGTCACTCCGTTCGGGCTCTTTGAGACACCCTATCTCCGCTTCGAGCACGACTCGCTACCGGCCATCGACTCCGCGCGCATCTGGGCCGATCCGCGCATCAAGGACCTCTTCTTCGCTGACGACGCCAAGGCCGTGCTGGTGATGCTCACCGCGGAGCCGGGGCTCTCCAAGGAGAAGTGCGATCGGTTGCTGGATCATGTCCTCCAGGTCACTGAGCAGAGCGGATTCCCGGATGCGCATATGGCCGGCCGCATCGTCGGGCAGGACCACTACATCGTTACGATGATCAAGGAAACGGTGTTCTTCCTGGTCGCTTCCATCGTGTTGCTCGCGGTCTTCTTGTGGTTCGGATTCCGCAGTGCGCTCGGTGTGCTGATCCCGATCCTGATCGTAGGGCTGGCCATCCTGTGGCAGGTGGGCTTCATGACGGCGCTCGGGAAGCCGCTGGGCATCCTCACCATGCTGCTGCCGACCATCCTCTTCGTAGTGGGGATGAGCGATGTGGTACACCTGCTCGAGTGCTACCTCGAAGAGATCAGGAACGGGGTGCCGCGCATCCGTGCCATCGCCATCACCTACCACGAGGCGGGATTACCGACGTTCCTCACGGCTATCACCAGCGGCATCGGCTTCGCCACGCTGGGCACGGCCAGCATTCCTCCCTTGCAAGAGTTCGGGTTGTTCACCGCCATCGGTGTGGTGCTGGCCTTTTTCCTGGCCTTCGCCATGCTGCCGGCATTGCTCGTGCTCACGGATCCCGCGAAACTCCTGCCGCGACAGGCACAAGGTTCACCTTGGGACCAACGCCTGCCACGGCTCTTCCAATGGACCGTTCGGAACAGGCGGCGGATATTGCTGGCATTCGCGGCCGTGGCGGTACTGGGCACGGCGGGCGCTTATCGCATCAAGGTGAACAACTTCCTGCTGGAGGACCTGCCGGAAAGCGATCCGATGAAGCAGGGGTTCCTCTGGTTCGAACGCGAGTTCGGCGGCGTGCGGCCTTTTGAGATGGAGGTCGCCATGATGGACAGCGGTGCCACCGTCTGGGACCTGCATGCATTGCAGCAGATCGAGCGGGTACAGGCCCATCTTGATACCGTTTACCAGGTGGATGCGCTCATGTCCCCGGTGACGATCATGTATTCCCTGAACAAGGCCTTCAATGGAGGAGCCCGCTCTTTCTACCGCCTGCCGGAGGACAGCGCCGAGTGCGCGCGGTTGGCCAAGCGTGCGAAGCTGCTGGGCAAGGACATTGTCACCACGATGGTCAGCGCCGATGGACGCATCGCCCGGCTCAGCGGAAGGCAGGTCGACGAGGGCGGCTTCGTGCATAAAGGCAAGAACGCCGAGCTTGATTCGTTCATCGCGGCGAACACGGATGGACGCGTGCTTTTCCGGCAGACCGGGATGGCTTACCTGATCGATCGCAACAATGCGACGCTGAGCACCCAGCTGCTGTTCGGAATGGGCCTTGCCATCGTGCTCACCGCCCTTATCATGCTGTGGTTCTTCCGCGACTGGCGCATGGTGATCGTGGCCTTGCTGCCGAACGTGGTGCCCTTGTTGTTCATCGCCGGGGTGATGGGCTTTTCCGGTATCGACCTGAAGGTGAGCACGGCCATCATTTTCAGCATTTCGTTCGGCATCGCGGAGGACGATACCATCCATATGCTCGCCGCGTTGCGCCAGCACCTGCGCAGAGGGCTTTCGCCGGCCTATGCGCTGAAGCGGACCTACCTCCGGACCGGCAAGGCGGTCACGGTCACAAGCCTCATGCTGCTGTCCGGATTCGTAACGCTGATCTTCTCGGATTTCGCCAGCATCTTCTACATGGGCGTATTGATCACCTGCACACTCGCGTTCGCCTTCCTGGCTGAACTGCTGCTCCTGCCCGCTCTCGTCATGGTCATCATGCGGAAGCCTCCCGCTACGACGAATTGAAGGCGGACCGCAGGCCCGCCTTCAACAAACCGATCGATGCCGATCAATAGCTCTCGTAGGCTCCCTTGAACTCAGCGTCCTCGGTGAAGAACTCCTTCGCCGGCTCCAGCACTTCCTTCGCCTTCGAGCGGTTGCCCTTGCTGTCGAGGTGGGCAGCGTAGTTCATCAGGGCGTTCCTCATGAGTTTCTTCTGGTCGTCCGGCAACATGCCGATACCCCCGGCCCCGTCGACGGCGGGCTGGTATTTGGCGATCTCCGCCTCGCCTTCCTTCAGCATGTTGCTCTTCAGCAGGCTCAACCCGAGCATCAGATGCGCGCCGGGATTCTCCGGATAGTAGCCCACCATGCCATCGAACCACTGCTTGGCCTTGCTGAACTGGCCATCCTCGTAAGAGGTGAGCCCGGCATCCTGGGCCATGGTGTTCAGTTCGCTCCAGTAGTCCGCGTAGTTGTCGAAGAACTCCTTGTTCTTGTCCTTCTTGCGGTACTTCTCCGCATACTTCACCGCATCGCGATCGCTTTTCTTGTACTCCTCCATCGCGCGGTACTTGTCGATCTTGCTCATCTCGTACAGGCTCATGCTCATGTACAGGTATGGCAGCGGATCCTTCTTCGAATCCTCTTTCTCCGTGTAGGAAAGGGCTTTCGCAAGGCAGTCCTCGTACTTCTCATCGACGTATTTCACAAGCAGGTCCTCGTAGGGCTGCTTTTGCGCCTGAGCGAAGAGAAAGAAGGTGCCGAGGGCGGCGAGCGTCAACGAACGCAGCATGGTGCGGTGGTTTGGTACATGCATTTCAAGAACGATGCCGAAGGTAGGAGACGCATCCCTTGCCGGTCGCGCGCCACCCTCTGATTGTCGATCGCCGATCGTTCGTTCCCCATAGGAACCGGCGGCTCCCCCACCTTTGCCGCCCCCGAATGCGCCTTCGCGACCCCGGATGAAACTCCAGGGGCGCTTTGTCGAAGCAAGGCCCGTCGGGATGAAACACATGCGGATCGATATCCTGAGCGCCGTGCCCCGCCTGCTGGACAGTTGGTTCAATGAGAGCATCCTCGACAGGGCCCAGAAAAAAGGTCTCGTGGCGATCAAGGTGCATGACCTGCGCGACCACAGCACGGACAAGCACCGGCGGCTGGACGACTACCCCTTCGGCGGCGGCGCCGGCATGGTGATGACGATCGAACCCATCCACCGTTGCATTTCCGGCCTCAGGGCCGAACGGGCCTATGATGAGGTCATCTATATGAGTCCGGATGGGGAAATGTTGGACCAGCCGCTGGCCAACCGCCTGAGCACCTTGAAGAACCTGATCATCCTGTGCGGTCACTACAAGGGTGTGGATGAGCGCGTGCGTGAGCACTTGATCACACGGGAAGTGTCCATCGGCAACTACGTGCTCAGCGGTGGTGAGATCCCGGCCGCCGTGCTGAGTGACGCGGTGATCCGGCTACTACCGGGCGTTCTCGGTGATGAAACCTCGGCACTTTCGGACAGTTTCCAGGATGGACTCGTTGCGCCGCCCGTGTATACGCGACCTGCGGAATACAATGGATGGGGAGTGCCGGATGTGCTGCTCAGCGGGCATGAAGCGAAGATCCATGCGTGGAGACACGAACAGAGCTTGCTGAGAACGCGGGAAAGGCGGCAGGGGATGAGCGGGCTGGGGGACGAGTGACCTGCCTGCCATCCGAGCGTGGCTGGCCAAGCAAGCATTTTATGCTCAGCAGTTGTTAACGCTCCTTTCGACCCGACAGCCGGAAATTGTCGCATTCGAGCGCTAGGCTTGAAGATCCTGCGTTTCGTCGGCCCATGGTTTTGTTTGCTTGGCCAACCACGTTCAGATGGCTGCCTTTTTTAGCCCCCACCGCCCTCTCCTTTCCAACCCCACCCATCCAGCAAAGCGGACTTTTCCCTAACATTGCGGCCCCATTGCGGGACCCCTCCCGCCTAACTAGCTGAGCGCCATGGACAAGATCAAACAACTCGAGAAAGAGTGGGCCCCTGTGAAGCAGCATCCTGACTTCAAGGCGGGCGACACCATCACTGTCCACTACAAGATCGTGGAGGGTGCCAAGGAGCGTATCCAGCAGTTCCAAGGTGTGGTGATCCAGCGCAAAGGCAGCGGTAGCACTGCCACCTTCACCGTTCGCAAAATGAGCGGATCCATCGGCGTGGAGCGGATCTTCCCGATCGCTTCGCCCTTTATCGAACAGATCGACGTGAACAAGCGCGGCCAAGTGAACCGCGCCCGCATCTTCTACCTGCGTGATCGCCGCGGCAAGAGCGCCCGCATCACCGAAAAGCGCCAGCTCGTCACCGAGGTGGCCAAGTAAGATCAACTCTGTTCCTTCCGAAGGCCCCAACGATGGGGCCTTCGTCTTTTCCGGGCCTTTCTACCTTTCGCTCCCGCTCTGGCGGGATGCATCACATGCACCTTCTCTGGAGCCTCATCATTGGCGGCGTGGCCGGTTGGCTCGCCAGCCAGATCATGAAGAGCGCCGGCAACGGCGTCTTCGTCAACATCATCCTCGGCATCATCGGCGGGCTTGTCGGTGGCTGGGTCTTCGGGATGCTGGGCCTGGCCGCCTTTGGCCTCATCGGTCGATTGATCGTCGCCACGGTCGGGGCCGTCATCCTCATCGCGTTGGCCAGAGCGATCAGGAAGTAGCCGCAACCATGGACCAGGTCGTCATCCGGTCATCTCAGACCGGGTCCAGCATCACCTTCAGCGCTCCGCGCGACCTGTATTTCCATGTTCGCTTCAGCAGTCCGGAGATCAGCTTCGGAAAGACGATCTACGGCTACATGGATCATTCGGCGCTGATCCAACTCTTCGAGCGCATGGCCGTTCCGTGGAAAGGCTGGCAAGGCTCCCGGGAGGGGCTTCCATGGAAAGCGACATGGAACTGAGCCGCACGCACGATGCCCTTGGACACATCGACCTGGAGCTCTCGCTCATCTTCCGTAGTGGGCAGACCGAGTGGTGGGAGTCCACCGCACATCTGGTCGTGGATGCCGGCCAACTTGATCGCATCGCTTTCGACCTGCGGCAGTTCTTCAAGGGCTAGGACGCTGGGTTGCAAGGATGCTTTAGGACCCCGTATCCGCTGGAACGCCCAGCTCTCTCGCCAACAAG
>JAGODO010000391.1 GCA_017998165.1 Flavobacteriales bacterium
CGATCGATGGGCCCGCGTGGAAACTGCCCGACCAGGCTCGGCATTCAGGCTGAAGAGCCAAGACCGGGGGGCTCATCGAGCAATTCAATGGAGCCCCCGGTTCCGAGGCATCTTCAAGTCGCTGCGAGGAACTCTGCTTGGCAGCACCCCCAATTCGCATAACGACCGCGAAACGTAAGATGAGCTTCTGCGCTCCGCACTAGGACTGCTCGCTCGAGCGCTCCTCGCCAGAGGTCGATCCTCCGATGACCTGGTCGGAATCCGAGCTTGTGGTCGAGGGGGTCTCCATGTCCTTCGGCTCGGATGGCGCAGGTGTATCGCCCAGTATGGCATGGCCGACCGATTCGCGTACTTCCTGCACGACGCTCATCGCCGTGGCGATCACCTTGGTGACGGCTTTGCGCACCGCGCTCTTCTTCGCCGGGGCCTTCTTCGCTGCGGTCTTCGCCTTCCGAACCACCTTGGTCACGGTCTTCTTTACCGCCTTGACGGCCTTGCGTGCTGTCTTCCTCGCTGGCACTGCTTTTTTCGCGGCTTTGCGCACCACCTTCTTCACGACTTTGCGCGCTGCCTTCTTCACCGCGACGATCTTCTTCTTCGCCGCTTTCACGCTCTTCTTTCCCGCTGCCGCTGGACGTGCACGCTTCGCCGCCTTCTTCGCAACCTTCTTCACGGCCTTCTTCGCGGTCTTCTTCGCGGCTTTGGGAGCCTTTTTCACGGTCTTCTTCACCGCCGCTTTTTTCGCGGGGCGTTTTTTGGTGGTTCGCTTCGCCATGGATGGATGTTTGCCGAAAGGTAGCGCAGCCGCACCGTTCGTCGAACATGAAGAGGATCCGATCGAACGAAGTACCGGTTCCGCTGGCCGAACTTCGCCCACCAACCCGTCGGCCGATGAACACGATCACCTCCCTGCGCAAACTCTTCGTGTACTACAAGGACCTCGGCGAGAAAGCCCTGGCGCAGGTGCGGGAGGAGGAGCTGCATCGCGCGATCGGTGAGGACGGGAACAGCATCGCGGTGATCATGCGGCACATCGCGGGCAACGCGCGCTCGCGCTTCACCGATTTCCTCACGAGTGACGGAGAGAAACCCTGGCGCGATCGGGAAGTGGAGTTCATGGATGACCATGCCACGCGTATCGCCCTGCTGGCGGAATGGGATACGGGATGGGCATGCCTGCTCGGTGTTCTGGACGGCCTGACCGACGCGGACCTTGGGCGTGTGGTGTACATCCGCAATGAAGGGCACACCGTCGAAGAGGCCCTGCACCGGCAATTGGCCCACTACGCGTACCACGTCGGTCAGATGGTGCTGCTCGCCCGCGCTTTCGTCGGATCCGGATGGGTGTCGTTGAGCATCCCGCGTGGAAAGTCAGCGGCTTTCAATGCCGAGAAATTCGGGAAACCCGCGTAGCGCAGGCATTTCACGTAGGACGGCGGCGACGTTGAACAGGCCTCCGACCGGTTGAACACGGCCGTGTGAGAAAGATGGACCTTGGTGCAAGAGGCGCCCAAGGGTCGCCGTTACCTTCGGCGCAGCCCCGGTGTGCCCATGCGCTTAGTGTGTCTGCTCGCTCTCTTCGCCCTTTTCGGTGGTGCTGCCCCCCTGCGCGCGCAACCGGCGAACCAGGATTGCAGCGGCGCGACCACCCTTTGTGCGGGAACGGAGCTGACGGGATCGAACGCGGGGGCCAACCTCTGGCCACCATTCTGCACAGCGCCTGATACCACTTCCGCGCACCTCGTCTGGTACACCTTCACGACGAACAGTTTGGGCGGCACGGTGGACGTTTCGCTTACCGGGATCGACTGCCCACAACTGGCCGGTACGGACAACAACCTGCAGATGGTCGTGCTGAGCGGGGACGGGAACTGCACCCCGAACCAGTTCGTCGCCGTGGGAGACTGCCAGACCGATTCCGTTGATTTCACGCTGACGACCAATGTGCTCCAGCCGGCCACGCAGTATTGGATCGTGGTCTCCGGCCTGGCCGTGCTGCCGGCTGCCCCTCCGGAATGCGGATTTACCGTAGGGGTCGGCGGTCCCGGTGCCGCTATCGTCGGTGTCGATTTCTCAGCCGGACCCGATGTCACCTTGGAGCAGGGTGGAAGCGCGCAGTTGCTCGCCACGGGCGGGGATGGCGTAACCTACGACTGGAGTCCGTTGGCCGGCCTCAGCGGCAACAACATCCCTGATCCGTTCGCCCAGCCCACCGAAAGCACGCTTTATACGGTAACCACCCAACTGAACGGCTGCTCTTACACCGATGAGGTGTTCGTTGAAGTGAACCGACCGATCTCCCCGCCCAATACGATCACCCCCAACGGCGACGGCATCAACGACACCTGGGAGTTGTTCGGGATCAATGACTATCCGCAGGCCGCGATCAGCATCTATGACCGCTGGGGCCAACGCGTCTTCAACAGCGTGGGCTACAAGGAGCCGTTCGATGGCAAGGGCCTTCCCACGGCCACGTACTACTGGGTGATCAAGTTGAGCCAATTGGAAGGCGTGTCCGAGCCCTACACAGGTTTCCTCACCATCGTGAATTGATGCGGGCCAGATCCCTATTTCCCGCACTTGGCCTCCCGCGCTTGCTTCCGGTTGTCGGTTGTCGGTTGTCGCTTGTCCGTCCGCCGACATGCGTGCGAATAATGCGTGCTCTTCAGCCTGACGACCGACAACCGACAACCGACAACGAGCCTCCAGGACCAGCACCTCGTCCATGGATCCTACTGGCCTGTTTCTTTCTGCTCACCAGCGGCTCACGCGCCCAGCAGATCTCCCAGTACACGCAGTACGTCTTCAACCAGTTCAGCGTGAATCCGGCGGTGGCGGGAAGCAAGGACTGCCTCGATGTGCGCCTCGGTTTCCGCAAGCAATGGGTGGGCTTCCCGGGTTCGCCCACTACGGGCT
>JAGODO010000112.1 GCA_017998165.1 Flavobacteriales bacterium
ACGCGCATTTGAAATGCCCCTTCGGACAGCTTTTGTGCCCGTGCAGGCCGCATGGCCGGCAGTCGAGTTTTTCGGTTGCCTCGACGATGCGTCCGTTCGCACGCAACGGCCCGAAACCGAAGGCTGGCACTGTGCTGCAGAACACGACGGTCACTGACGCGTTCATGGCGGAGGCGATGTGCAAGGGCGCGCTGTCGTTCACGTAGTTCATCACCGCACCTTCCATCAGGTGCGCCGTGCCGAGCAATGAGAGTTTGCCCGCGAGTACGTCTCCACGACCGGCTTCTTGAGCGATGCGCGAGCAGGCCTCCGCATCCCCCGGCGCGCCGAGGAGGAAGACCTTCACATCCACGGGAAGAAGTCGGATGAGCTCCGTCCATTTCGCCTCCGGCCACTGCTTGGTGAACCACACCGAGGTAGGTGCGATGCACGCGTACTTCGATGAGCGGTCGGTGCTCGGCCCGTCCTTGCTGGTCGGATACAGCTTGGGGAATGGCCGTGACTGGTCGGTCAAGTGCGCGATCAACGCGTTGAGCCGGTCCACTTCATGCCGACCGTCACCGATGATGTGCTTCACCTTCCGCGAGAAGAGGAAGCTCAGCGGATTCTTGTCGTAGCCGATCTTCTCATCGCCACGCGCGAGCACCGTCATCAGGCCGGTGCTGAAGAAGCGCTGGCAGTTGAAGACGTGGTCATAGCGCTCCTTGCGAAGGTCTCCGATCAGCTTGAGGAGGTTGCGGGTCTTGTCCGTGCGTTTGTCCCACACGAACAACTTCCGCAGGAACGGGTGCTGATGCGCAAGCATCACGTCTCCTCCCCTGTCGGTGGAGGCCGGGAGGGGGCCGAACAAGCCCTCGTTCCCCTTGCGCACCACCAGGTCGATCGCCGCATCGGGATAGAACGCGTGCAGCTTTTCCAGCAATGCGGTGGCGAGCACGGCATCGCCGAGGAAGGCGGTCTGTATGACCAGAAAGCGCTTGGGCACCGAAGAGGTCTTCGGTGCCCAAGGTAGCTGGAGGTGGTCGAGGCTCAGCGCTTCACGAAGCGCGCGTGCTGAACGGAACCGCTCGCGGAGAGCACCCGGATGGAGTAGGCTCCGGGTGTGAGCGCACGCGTGTCGAACTGGTTGGTTCCAGTGCTGGCGCGCTGGCTGAACACCGCACGTCCGTCGGCCGAGATCACGTCCATACGCACTGCACCGCCCGTGAGGTCGATGCGCAGCAGATCGGTGACCGGGTTCGGGTAGACGACCAGCGCTGCGGCTTCTGTTTCTCCGATGCCCGTGCTCTGTTCCACAACAAGGACGGCGTCGTTGGTATGGATCGGCTCGTTGAAGTCGAAGTAGATGTCCGCAGCGTTCACCAGTTGTTGGCCCACGGCGAGGCTCTGCACCGGGCGCAGGCGGAAACTGACGAAGCCCTGGCTGCCGGTCATGTCACTGCCGCTGTCCGGAAGCATGATGTTGAAGAAGTCGAAGCGCAATGCACGCTCATCCCCGAGCGAAGCTTCGAACGCGTGCGAAGCGGCGAGCATGGTGAAGCTGGTCAGGTCCAGCAGTGGAGAGATCGTATCCAGCAGGTACACGTTGTAGGCGGGTCCGGTCCCCGTGTTCTGGAAACGGATGGTGTAGTCCACGTACTGGTCGTGATCGAGGTAGTAGCTGGTGCCGCTGAGGCGCGAACTGGTCTCTGCGAGCTTGTCATTCGGGTCGTAGGAACCAGTGATCGTGCGGGTGGCCTGATCCGCGTCGTTGTCGGTGTTCGAGTCCGGAGAGTCCAGCGTGATGGAGGCGTCGCTCGTGATCACCGTACCGATCAGTCCCGCACCCGTGGGCATCGTGAATACGGGAGCGACGTTGAACGAGCTGAACGCGGCCATGTCGGCGATCACCCATTGCAGGTGGCCGGCTTCTACCAGGTCGGGCTCGGTCGCGCAGTTGTAGTAGGTGAGCAGCGGGTCGTGGTAGAGGTCCAGCACTACGTTGGTGAAGGTGTAAGGACCATCGTTCGCGACGTGCACGTACTCATCGTGATAGAAGCCGGGCACCGCGCCATTGAGATAGACATACACCGACAGGTCCGGCCCGAAGGTGGGCGACATCGGCAGGTCGATCACTGCTGTGGGCGTGCCCGCATCGAGCGTGAACGCCGCAGGTAGCGTGGTGCAATCGGACGCGTACCCGTCAATGGAGGCATCCAGCGTATAGCTGTTGTAGAGGTATTGGCGGGCATAGGTGCCGTCTGAGGCCGTCATGGCCAGGTGGCCTCCGGGCTCCACGGCAAGCACACGGAAGGGCAGGCCCGGCTCGCCGCCGTTCTGGGCGCAGTTGTCGTCCACATCAGCGAAGACGATGCCGCTGAGGTTGCCACAAGGCTCGGTGGTCTCGGGTACGACGATCGTGTCCGTGAAGTAGCAATTCGTCCCGTAGACGCCGTACGGCAGGTTGTCATTAGGCGTGTACCCGCTCAGGATGTACTCGCCAGGGGAGAGGTTCGTCAGTGTGAACGGGTTGGTCATGACCGAATACCAGTTCTGATCGGGCCCGGTAACGAAGATCGAGTCGAGCATGTCGTAACTGATGGTAAAGGCGCCGGTGCTCCCCTGCGGGCAGCTAGGGGTGATGGATTCCACCGTGAGCGTGGGCTCAGGTGCTTCTTGCACCGTGATCGGCCCGTATACCGCGGTGCAGCCTTCCGAGTCCGTGATCGTCACGTTGTAGGTAGTGCCCGCGCAGAGCCCGTAGAAATAAACTCCGGACGAGACCTGACCCTGGGGGCCGGGCGTGTCGAAATCGATGGTGTAGGGACCAACGCCGTTCGGGCCATAGAAATAGTGGTACAGGGTCCCGGAGCAGTCATCATCAATGCAGGACCACACCGTTACAGGATCGACCGGGGGAAAGAGCGCTGTGGTGGCCAGGATCTCCGCTTCACCGGTCGCGGTCGAGCCTTCGGCGTCCGTCATGGTCACCGAGTATACACCGGGCGCCACGTCGAGGAGGGATGAGGCGGTGCTGCCGGTGTTCCAGAGGTAGGTATAGGGCCATACGCCGCTGTTCGCATAGGCCCAAACTGAGCCGGTCGCCGCTCCGCAGGTGGCGTGCTGTACCTGGAACTGGACGTCGAATGCGAACAGCCGAGGAACCAGACAGAAGAGTGAGGCGAAGAGTAAGGTCCTGATCATGGGTGTGGGTTTGGGGACGGACGGAAGACACGTTCACCGGGCGGACCGTTGCCTGACATCTTCTACCATTTCAAACCGCCACATGATGCTCCCGGAGCGCCTCGTTCAAGGAGGTCTTCTTGTCCGTGCTCTCCTTGCGTTGTCCGATGATGAGGGCGCAGGGCACGCCATACTCGCCGGCGGGGAATTTCTTCGGCACGGTTCCGGGGATCACCACGGAACGAGGGGGTACGTAGCCCTTCATCTCCTTCGGCTCCGACCCGGTGATGTCGATGATACGCGTACTGGCAGTGAGCACCACGTTGGCGCCGAGCACAGCCTCCCGGCCCACATGTACGCCTTCCACCACGATGGCCCGCGAGCCGATGAAAGCACCGTCCTCGATGATCACGGGTGCGGCCTGCACCGGTTCCAGAACGCCGCCGATACCAACGCCGCCGCTGAGGTGTACGCCCTTGCCGATCTGTGCGCAGCTGCCCACCGTGGCCCAGGTATCCACCATCGTATCGCTGTCCACGTAGGCTCCGATGTTCACGTAGCTCGGCATCAGGATCACGCCGCGAGCGAGGTAGGCCCCGTATCGGGCGATCGCATGCGGCACCACGCGCACACCGAGCTGGGCGTAGCCGTGCTTCAGCTTCATCTTGTCATGGAACTCCAATGGCCCCACCTCGAAAGTGTGCATCTGGCGGATGGGGAAGTACATGATCACGGCCTTCTTCACCCAGTCGTTCACTTTCCATGCCGTCACCCCGAGCGCATTCGAGGCGTTCGCGTCATCGGCCAGCGGCTCCGCCACACGGATCTCTCCCCGATCGAGCTTCTCGATCACCGTCTCGATGTGGTTCACCACGTCCGCGTCCCGCAGCAGGTTGCGGTCGTTCCAGGCCAGTTCGATCATTTCATGCATAGGGCAAAGATGCCACGGCGATCCGTCCGTTCTTTGCCCGTGCATGCGCGTTCTGGCGATCGACCACGGTCTCAAGCGTACCGGCTTGGCAGCGACCGATCCCGCGCGCATCATCGCCAGTGCATTGGAGACCGTGGAAACCAAGCAGGTGATGGCCTGGCTGAAGGACTACTTGGCGCGTGAAGAGGTCGAAGGCTTCGTGGTGGGCTTGCCGGTGAACCTGAACGGGAGCGCCACGGACGCTACGCCTCATGTGCAGGGCTTTGTCGCGGAGCTGAAGAAGCGCTTCCCCGCGCAATGGGTGGAAACGGTCGATGAAAGGCTGACCAGTCGCATGGCCCAGCAGACCTTGCTGGCCAGTGGGGTCGGCAAGCAAGCGCGACGCGACAAAGGCACATTGGACCGGATCAGCGCGACGATCATCCTGCAAGGCTGGCTTGAGCAACGGCAACGGCGCGGGTAGCGCGGGCGGCTATTTTTGCGCGCTTATCCATCTGGAGAGCTCCACAAGTGTTCCTGCTGCCTGCTGCCCCAGCTACTGCCGACTGATCCATGGTACTCCCTATCCGCGCCTTTGGCGACCCGGTCCTTAAGAAGGTGGCCGCCGACATCAAACCCGGCCATCCCGGCCTGGAGCAGCTGATCAAGGACATGTTCGAGACGATGTACGCGGCCAACGGCGTGGGCCTGGCCGCTCCGCAGGTCGGGCAGAGCCTCCGCCTGTTCGTGGTCGACGCTTCGCCCTTCGCTGAGGACGAGGACGGCAAACCCACGGAGGATGCGCACCTGAAGGATTTCAAGAAGGTCTTCATCAACCCGTACATCGTCGAAGAGGAAGGTGAGGAGTGGGGCTTCGAGGAGGGCTGCCTGAGCATCCCCGGCATCCGCGAGGAGGTGGAGCGCCAGCCGCGCATCGTACTACAATACCAGGACGAGAAGTTCCGGGATCACGAAGAGGAATTCGATGGCTACGCGGCGCGGGTGATCCAGCACGAGCACGACCATCTGGACGGCATCCTCTTCACGGACCACCTCACCCCTTTACGGAAGCGCATGCTCAAGGGCAAGTTGCGCGACATCAGCCTTGGCAAGACCGACGCCAAATACAACATGCGGTTCCCGCCACAGAAATGAAGACCATACGCTCTCTCTTCCCCCTGACTTTTTTCGTGGTGTTCGCTTCCTGCGGAGGGGAGGCTCCCAAGGACACCGCTTCCACGAAGGACAGCACGCAGGTGGGCGTTCCTGATGCGGTAGCGCGCATCCGTACCCAGGAGGACAGCCTGTTCAACAAGGCCGTTGTGGATCGACGTGGCGCGCTCGCTCTCCAGGATGTCTACCTCGCTTTCGCGAAGGCATACCCGTTGGACACGATGGCCCCGGAGTACATCTTCCGGGCAGCGGGCGTCTCGCGCTCCTTGAAGGAGCCGCAAAAGGCGCTCGACCTGTACGAGCGGGTCATCAAGGACTATCCGGACTGGCGGCGCATGCCGGATGCCTGGTATCTGCGCGCCCTCACCATCGATAGCGACCTTGGCAAGAAGGGAGAAGCCCAGACGGCGTACGAGGAGGTCATCAAGCGCTTCCCTGGCCACAAGTTCGCGGCGGAGGCCGAGCAGATGATCAAGAACCTGCCGTATTCGGACGCCGAGCTGATCGACCGGTTCGAGAAGATGAACGCTGAAGCCGCCAAGGCTGAAGCGGCCAAAGCGAAGTAGGATTCAAGAGCCTGCACGTTCGGCCTGGAGGGCTGGCGAGAGCCTGGCCTGTCCTTGCGCGACGATCCCTACGGCCTTCCCGGTGAAGTGGTAGCCGATGAAAGGCGTGTTCTTCGATCGGCTCACGATGTCCTCCTCCGTGAAGGTCCACTCATGGTCCGGCAGGAAGAGGGACAACTCGGCCTCGGCTCCTTCCGCGATGTGCGGCACCGGCAGGCCGAGCGCGGCGCGCGGTCCATGGCAGAGGCGCTCCACGAGTTTGCGCGTGGACAGCCGTGCTTTCAGCGCGGTGCTCGCCACGGCGAACGCCGTCTCAAGTCCCAGGATGCCGAAGGCAGCCTGCGGGAACTCCAGCTTCTTGTGTTCGGTATCCTCCGGGCGGTGATCGCCGGTGATGGTGTCGATGGTCCCATCCTTCACGCCTTCGCGCAGCGCTTCGATATGTACCGGGTCCCGCAGCGGGGGCATCACCTTGTAGTTCGTGCCGAAGCGGCGGAGGCAACCATCATCCAACAGGAGGTTGTGCGCCGCCACGCTCGCGGAGACGCGCAGTTTTTTCGCTTTGGCCCGCCTGATGAGTTCGACGCTCTCCGCGGTGCTCACCGTGGCGACATGCATGCGTGAGCCGGTGTATTCCAACAGGGCGAGGTCGCGCGCGAGCGCCACCGCCTCGGCCATCGGCGGGATGCCACGCATGCCGAGGCGCACGTTCATGTGGCCTTCATGCATCTGGCCGTGCGCCCCCAGATCGTGGTCCAACGGGAAGGTGATCACCCGGCCATCGAAATTCAAGGCGTACTGCAGGGCGAGCAACATGAGCCGCGTGTTGCGCACCGGTCGCTGATCATCGCAGAACGCCAAGGCGCCGGCCTCCCGCATGTCGAAGTGCTCCGCCAACTGTTCGCCCTTCAAGCCCTTGGTGAGCGCTCCGAGGGGAAGCGCGCGAACAGGATGGCCCTGCGCCTTCCGCAGCAGGTATTCGATGCCCGTCCGCGAATCCATCACCGGCTCCGTGGAGGGCAGCACGGCCACGCGCGTGAAGCCACCGGCGGCGGCGGCGTCCAGGCCGTTCAGGATGCCCTGCTTGTATTCCTCACCCGGATCCCTGAAATGGGCGCGCGATTCCACCCACCCCGGAGAGACATGCAGACCTTCCATGCGCACTGCGGGGCCTTCACCCTTGGGAAGGCGCTTCCCGATGCGCGCGATCCGCCCGTCAACGATGAGCAGGTCGATGGTCTCGTCGTGATGCGGTCCTCCCGGATCGATCACCGCGACCTGTCTGAGCAACAACTCCGTGGCGTTCATCGTGTGAGTCTGATGATCAGGATCTCCAAACCAAGGAACACGAGCGCCGCGATCACGAACCACTTCCACAGCTTGGTGCCCTGGTCCAGTTCGCCCAAACGTACAGCGAGGTTCTCACCGGTCCCCTCCAGCACGTTGAAGCTGGTGAGGCCCTGCTCCGCCAGGCGTTGCTTCAATTGTTCCGGCGTGAAAGCGCGCGGATCGCTTTCTGTACGGGGCAGGTTCAGGGCGATGCGTGCGAGCGTATCGGTGCGCATGGTGAGCGCGTAGCCTCCGGGCGCCAGGTCCACGTCGTGCAGCGCGATGGATGTGTTGCCGAGGTTGTGACGCACCTCGGGAACGAGATCGGTGCCGCCCGGGCCGTGGAGGTGCGGTGCCTCCTCGCCGCTGATGTCCACGCCTTCGAGCGCGATGCTGGCTTCCGCACCGATGGTGTGGTAGAGCGCGCCCATCGGCCTGCTCAGTTCGGCCATGCGCAACAAGGAGGTGACGAAGAGCGCGTGCTGCGTGAACGTGCCACCTTCCCGTGTGAGCGGCGAAGCGCAGATGTAGACCTGCCCTTTTCCCTTCGGTATCGCGGCGAGGAACGGGTCACCGTTCTGGAGGCGCAGCAGCAAGCTGGCCACCGGGGGCACGTCCATCTTGTAGCGCTCACGCGCAATGGGCAGTTCCACGTTCTTCGGCATCGAGGAAAAGACTTCGCTGAAGAAGGGCTCCTGGAGGTCGATGCGGTCCACCCTCACACTGGCCGTATCGCGTCCGCTGAAGCCCGCGCCGAATTGGGCCAGCAAGGTGCCCCAGCTCGCGAGGTCCGGTTCCGCGCCGGGGAATACGGCGAGGCTGCCTCCGCCCTCGACGAACTCCTTCAACCCGCTCGCGGTTCCGCTGGGCACATCGGGCAAAGCGTTCAACACGATCAGGTCGGTGCGTGAGAACGAGGCCGGATCCACCTGGCGGAAGGGCTGCACCGAGAAGGCATGCGTACTGTCACCCGTGAATACGGCGGCAACGTTCTGATCACTCATCGCCTCACCACCGCTGATGAGCAGCACGTTGAGCTTCTCGGCCGTGCGGTAGGCGATGAAGAAATTGTCATCAAAGGTGATCGGCCGGTCGGTCAGGCTCACCTCACCCCAGTGCGGTCCCGTCGCGTCGTTGGTGAAGCGGAGAACGGTATCCACGGTCGCTTGTGCCTCCACGGCGAAGGTGGCCAGGGCGCGCTGGCGGCCATCGATGGACAACTTCAACGGAACGTTCTCGAGCGCCTGCTCGCCGAAGTTCTTGATCCGCACATGCAACGCTTCGCTCTGGCCCAAGCGGCGCACGGGCGTAGCGAACCAGACGGAATCGATCGCGAGGTTGTCAGCGTTCACCGGTGGCAGTGGGACGATGGTCGTGGTGATCCCCGGATCGTTCGTCCAGTTCTCGACATCCGTCACGCCTTGCTGCAGGTCGGTGAAGAGGAAGGCCTGCTTCACGGGCGCATCGCCCCGTTCCAGCGCCTCCCGCTGCCGTGTCATCACCTGGCTGAGCGGACGACTGAACGGCCCGACTTCGGCTTGTCCGGCGGCCTGCAAGGCTTCATCGCGGCCCAGGAGCAGTTGCTGCCGGCCTTCGAAGGTGTTGGTGAGCACCTGGAAACGATCGGTCGCCTTGTAGGCCATCACGGCATCCTGCGCGCTCTTGCGGGCCTGGTCAAGGAGGCGCCCCTGCGGATTCGTGCCGTCCATGCTCCAACTGTCGTCGAGGAAGAAGCTCACCGCGCGTTGGCCGGCCTTCACCGCGCCCGTGGCGCTGGGCAGGTAAGGCTGCGCGAAGGCGAGGACCAAACTGGCCACCGCGAGCAGGCGCATCAGCAGCACGAGCCAGTGCTTCACCTGCTTGCGCGAGCGTGTGCGCTGGCTCACCTCCTGGAGCATGCGCACGTTGGGGAACTCGATGCGCTTGAAGCGCCGGAGCTGGAAGAGGTGGATGATGACGGGAATGGCCAGCGCCGTGAGCGCCCAGAGGAAGGAAGGGAAGAGGAAGGCCATTCGAGCGGTTCACCTTCGCCGAAGCCCCGGAGTTTCATCCGGGGTCGGCAAACGCGCGCGAAGATCGCTGAGGTGCTGCTATTTCAGCACCACGTACTGCGCGTTGTTTCGGTTAATTGGGAGTTGGCTCTGGGTCCGGACCTGCTGCCCCCCGCCTGTCTACTCCCTGACCAGCTTCTGGATCCGAGCCTTGATCACGTCTTCCTCATCCAGTTCGTACTCGCTGATCACCCAATCTGGAACGGGGTAGACCGGACTGTTTCGAAACGCTCTCTGATCTTTTTCACCCCGTTCAGCAAGCTGTTTGTCCGTCTTTCGCAGCTCTTTGATTAATCGGTTCTTGTCCTTGTATGGGATCAGGAATGCCGGACGTAGAAGTTTCCGACGATCAGAACGGAGTAGCTGCTCCAAGCGATCAGAAACGGAAATTGTGGCCATTGCTCCAGACGAACTCTTTGTTGCTGTGTGCGGTGATCTCAAGTCGCCAGCTTGCTCTTCCTGTAGCCGTACGCGAAGTAGCACAGCAGCCCCACCACCAGCCAGATGCCGAACCACATCCAGTTGCTCACGGCCATGCCGGTGAGGAGGTAGCAGCAGCTGAGCAGGCCGAGCACCGGGATCAGCGACCAGTCCTTGCGGAAGCTGTTGACCGCGATCACGGCGCACAGCGCGTAGAACACGAGCATCGGGATGTTCGGCGCGAAGCCCGTGCGGCCGAGCAGGCGATGGAAGTGGTGCGGATCGAGCCAAACGATGAGGGCCAGTGCGAGCAGGACGAGCGAAGGCACGATGAACTTCGCGCTGATGTAGGGCATGTTGAAGCGGCCCGGGGTCTTCTCCTTGCGCGGCAGCAGCAGCACGCCACCGCACACGAGTACGAAGGCGAAGAGTGTTCCGATGCTCGTGAAATCCAGGATGAAGTTCTCGTCCGTGAAGAAGATCGGAATGCCCACGACGAGACCGGTCACGATGGTGCTGAACGCGGGCGTGCGGTACTTGCGGTGCAGATGCCCGAAGCGCGGTGGAAGCAAGCCATCGCGGCTCATGCTCATCCAGATGCGGGGTTGGCCGAGCTGGAAGACGAGCATCACGCTGGTCATCGCCACCACGGCGGCGATGCTCACGATGAGCAGCATCCATTTCACGCCCCGCAGTTGGAACACTTCCGCGAGCGGATCGCTCACACCGAGCTGCGCGAAGGGCACCATGCCCGTGAGCACCAGGGCCAGCAGGATGTACAGTGTGGTGCAGATCACCAGCGACCACACCATGCTCTTGGGCAGATCGCGTTGCGGGTCCTTGCTCTCCTCGGCCAGTGTGCTCACCGCGTCGAAACCGATGTAGGCGAAGAACACCGCGCTCACGCCCGCCATCACGCCGCCGAATCCGTTGGGCAGGAAGGGCGTCCAGTTCTCAATGTCGATCTGTGTGGCACCCACGACGATGACCAGGGCGACGATGGCGAGCTTGATCATCACCATGATGTTGCTCGCATTGCGGCTCTCCTTCACGCCCACGTACACCAGCGCGGTGATCAGCGCGTTGATCAGCACTGCGGGCAGATCGAAGATGATACGCA